>JACXUF010000024.1 GCA_014764105.1 Sulfuricurvum sp.
GTTTCTTCGCCAAGGACGGCGAGAATATGAAGATTTTGAATCATCATTCCATAGGCAGAGGTGGTGTACTTATCGAGCAAATCGACCTCAATTTTCATCCCTTCACTATTTTGCATCCACCCTTTTGAGGTGTAAAATTTCCCTATTGCCTCATCGCATAAGGTTTTAGCAAGTTGCAATTTCTCTTCATCCAGTGTTACTTGATATCCAGTGAGTAGTGCCGAAATCAAAAAAGAGTAATCTTCCAAAAGGGCTTTTTGTTCCAGCGGATACCCCTCAACACTTTGATGATACAGCACTCCATTTATACGATGCGCTACCAATAACTTTGCAAGTGATTGATCCGCCACTTTGGTGTACGATGGATCGATTGCGCTGGCACAGTAAAGGGCTTTGATCATCATGGCATTCCACGATGTAATGATTTTCGTATCAATAAAAGGGTATGGACGATCACGACGCAACTCACTCAACTGACGCTGCAATGTTTCAAATCCTTTCGGACGTGCCATATTTCTCAGGTGCAGGTGATATTTTCCCTCAAAATTCGCCCCATCTTTGATGGACAATGCTTCTTTGTTTGATTGAGAAAGATGAAGCGATTCAAGTTCTTTATCATTATAGATAAAATAGCCCCCCTCCTCATGGTTGCTCTCTGCGTCACTGGCACTGTAGAAAAGCCCATGATTTCCAAATCGATGGTGTGTCATAGCAATTGTTTCACGGACAATGTCAGCATAAAGAGAATCTTGGGTAAGGCGATACGCACGAACATAGAGAGGGATGAGTTCAGCTTGATTGTAGAGCATTTTTTCAAAATGGGGGATCTCCCATCCAGCATCGGTGCTATAGCGAAAGAATCCCCCCTCGACCTGATCATACAGACCGCTGAGTGCCATCGTCCGCAAGATATCCAACCCCATTTTTTGCGCTGAGTCATTACCCATTGCTCCCAAATCAAGCAGCAAACTGATCTTCGAGGCTTCTGGAAATTTTGGTGCCTTGCCGAACCCTTTGTAGAGAGAATCATAGTTAGAGGCAACGGAATCAAAAATCTTTTGAGGTGTGATCGCCTCTTTGGTGATGGGTAGTGATTCAATAGTTGCCATATTTTTGGATTGTTCGCGATACTTATTGGGATCTTTTCGGTAGCCCTCGCCCAAGCGCTTCATCAGCGACTCCATCCCCTCTATCCCCTCGTCCGTATGTGGTGGAACATATGTCCCTATCCAGAACAATCCCCCCTCTTCGGTAAGGATGGCGTGGAGCGGCCATCCGCCGCTTCGCCCTTTAATCATGCGATGAAGCCGTTGATAGTAGCTATCGATATGGGTCTCTTCTTCACGATCAATTTTTACAGGGATAAAATAGGTGTTGATAATCTGTGCGATATTTTCATTTTCAAACGATTCACGCGCCATGACGTGACACCAATGGCACGTACTGTAGCCAATAGAGAGGAAAATGGGTTTATGTTCTCGCTGGGCACGTTTTAGGATAGTCTCATCCCACGCCACCCAATCGATAGGGTTATCAGCATGTTGACGCAGGTAGGGAGATGAGGAGTTTATCAGAGAATTGGAAGCATGAAGCGTATGGGAAACAACCATTCCATATGCCGCAAGAAAGAGAAGTCTTAAACGCATTAACCCAGTAACTCTTCGAACCACGATTTTTTCTTTGGAGGGGGAGCTTTTCTCTCGTCCACGAATTTCGGATCGGGCTTCATCAGTTCTTTATTGAACGGGATTGACTTATGGGGCTCTTTTTTCTCTTTTCTCCCATATTGTTTGGGAGCGTTGTTAAAATGAGGGATGCACATGATACACCTCCTTTTTTAGTGATAAGAAAAGTTTATCACACTTTTGTAAATTGGTTTGGATAGCGTCAAAAATTTTCTATATAGGGGTGGAACACAATTTGCGATGAAATGATAGGAAAATATCCCATACCAATTAAAGCAGCCCTAAAAGTGCCACCAATAATACCAAAGGCGTAATGACTAGCCCCACTTTCATATACTCACCCCAACCGATCTTGACCCCTTTTTGCGCTAAAACATGAAGCCAAAGAAGGGTCGCGAGTGATCCAATCGGAGTCATTTTGGGTCCGAGGTTACATCCGATGATATTAGCATACGCCAATGCGCTGTTCCCTGCCTCAGCAATTGCAATATCCATGATCATAATAGTCGGCATATTGTTCATCACCGAGCTAAGGATAGCGGAAAGAAAGCCCGTACCGATCACAGCATAGACACTCCCCACACTCTGAAGCTCGATAATAACGTTTGCAAGATACGTGGTAAGTCCGCCGTTTTTGAGACCGTAGACGACGACATAAAGTCCGATACTGAACCACACCACCTGCCACGGTGCCGCTTTGATCGTCATAATCGGTTTGGTTGCCTTGAAATAGGTAGCGATGGCTAGGAATACCAATGCACCGCCAAGAGCAAATACCGAAATAGGGAGATGATACGTATCCCCGATGAAATACCCGACCATCAACAATCCCAAGAACCACCAGCTGAGGCGGAACATCGTCATGTTTTTGATAGCACTCTCTGGGGTAGCAAGATTGTCGACATCAATGTGAGTCGGAATATCTTTGCGAAAAAAGAACCACAATACGACGATCGAGGCGATAATACTAAGAAGGTTTGGGAGGAACATTGTACGTGCGTATTCCCAAAAACCGATTTGGAAGTACCCTGCGGTGACAATATTGGTGAGGTTAGAGATAACAAGTGGATTGGAAGCACTGTCTCCAATAAATCCCCCCGCCATTAAAAAAGCAAACATTGCGACGGGGTTCATTTTGAGGTATTTCATCTTTGCCAAAATGATCGGAGTAAGGATCAGTGCCGCTCCGTCATTGGCGAAAAACGCCGCCACCAATGCCCCTAGAATCATCATATAGACGAACATCAGATTGCCATTACCTTTTGATAAACGAACCATCTTGAGTGCCGCCCATTCGAAGAACCCGATCTCATCGAGCACCATCGAGAGGAGGATAATACCGATGAATGCCAGTGTCGCATCCCAAACTATAGAGGTAACCGTCCACACATCAGCTAAACTCACGACTCCGAGAATCACCGCTAAAGTAGCACCAATGACCGCCGTAGTACCGATCTGCAATCCTCGCGGTTGCCAAATGACAAAAATGAGGGTGACTAAAAAAAGGGCTATCGCCAATGCCATCTATTTTATCTCCACTTTATGGTTATTGATAAATTCTTTTACTTTTGCCTCGATTGCATCACGAACGACGCGAACTTGCTCCATAATCTCTTCATCGCTTCCCATAAAGCTTGAGGGGTCGGGAAAACTCCACGAGAGCATATTGCTCACCCCAGGGAAAATTGGGCATTGCTGTGAGGCTTCATCGCATACGGCAATAACATGGCTCAGTGTTTTCCCCTCTTTGTATAGATCAAACACCCCTTTCGTTTTATTGCCTGAAATATCAATCCCTTTTTCTGCCATAGCACGCACAACATAAGGGTTGAGTGTTCCAGGCTTGATTCCCGCACTCTCTGCACTATCATTTCCTGTAGCGTATTGATTAAAAAACGCTTCTGCCATTTGGCTACGGGCGCTATTATGGACACAAACAAATAATACTTTTAACATAGGTTTTCCTTATTTGGTGCTGGATGAAGAGTCATCAGAATTCAACAACTCTTTTGGTTCATAAATCGATTCAATACGGTTTTGATGAATAGTCCATCGGTATGGTCAAAAGACTACAACTATGCACACTATGGTAATCGGTGCAATCAATACGAAGAGATACATTTCCTCTTTAAACATCAACTTATCCTTAATCGGATCGAAGTATCATAACCAAATATATCTTCAATATCAAGATGTATTGATTTATTGATTCGATTTGGTTACAATACGCTTATCGGAGGAGATATGGAGAACTTTTTAGAAACGATTTCCGCACTGAATGATGAAACTCGTGTAAAGTTACTCGCATTTTTAGATCACTATGGACCTCTGTGTGTATGCGATTTGCAATCTTCGCTCGGTATGATTCAATCACGCCTTTCACGCCATCTAAAAATCCTCAAAGACGGGGGATTTTTACGGGTGGATCGATGCGGAACATGGGCTTATTACTCAATAAGAAGTCCACTCGATCGATTCCGCAGTGAAGCACTGGCTGAAATCCGTTGCTTGGGAATCGAACTTCCCCCACCCATTAAATTATCAGAAACTGGAGATTGTAAATTATGAAAAACGTTCTAATCCTCTGCACTGGCAACAGCTGCCGCTCCATCATGGCCGAAGCACTCATCAATGCCAAAATGGGCGATTGTGTCAAAGCGTTCAGCTCGGGTGTCAAGGCCAGCGGAAAAGTAAACCCAAATGCCCAAGCGCTTCTCGAAGAGAAAGGGTACTGGAGAGACGAATACCACTCCAAAGTGATCGAAACTGTTTTGAATAACGAATTCGACCTTGTCATCACCGTCTGTGACCACGCCAATGAAACGTGTCCAATGTTCCCCAAAGCGGTCAAAACGATCCATGTCGGATTTGAAGATCCCAGCGGCAAAGCACTCGAAGAGTACGCCAAAACCCTCGATCTGATCGAAGCAACACTGTTACCTATCGTCAAATCTGAATTGTGTGAGTGATTATGTGGCAGGAGAGTGTCAACGTACTCGTCTATGAATGGCTAAAAATGCCGCGAGAAGAGAGGCTCTCTGATGCGCTGAACTTTTTCATCTACGATACGGTTAAAATCCTCTTTTTGCTCATCACTATTATTTTTATTGTAACCCTGCTCCGTTCGTATTTCTCGACCGAAAAAGTGCGAGAATACCTCAGCAAAAAACACGAGTATACGGGAAATCTCCTCGCAGCATTGTTCGGGATTATCACCCCTTTTTGCTCTTGTTCGGCAATCCCCCTCTTTTTAGGATTTTTGCAGGCACGTATACCACTTGGAGTGACATTTAGCTTTCTCATATCTGCACCGCTGAACAACGAAATCGCCATCGCAATGCTCTTTGGGATATTTGGATGGAAAGTGACGGCGCTGTATATCGGGTTTGGTTTGCTTGTAGCAATTGTCGGCGGTATCATTATCGGAAGAGTGGGTTTAGAAAAAGAGATTTTGATCGAGGTCAAACCGATAGAGGGTGAGATTCACGCCGAAACTCAGGTTATCCCTTTTAAAACACGACTGCGTAATGCCAAAGAGTACACGCTCGATATTTTTCGCAAAATTTGGCTCTATGTCATCATCGGTGTCTGGGTGGGAGCTTTTATCCACGGATACGTCCCGACGGAATTTATCACCTCTGTTGCTGGTGCAGATAATCCGTTTGCTGTACCACTCGCAACACTCTTGGGTGTTCCGATGTACTCGAATGCCGCAGGGGTGATGCCGCTCATCGAAGTACTTACCTCCAAAGGGATGCTGTTGGGGACATCACTGAGCTTTATGATGGCGATTACCGCTCTCTCCCTCCCTGAAGCGATGATCCTCAAGCGGGTGATGAGCCTCAAACTCATTGCTATCTTTTTTAGTACAGTAACCCTTGGGATTATAGGTGTAGGGTATCTGTTTAATGCCATTTTATAGGAGTTATAACATGAAAATCGAAATTTTAGGAACCGGATGTGCCAAATGCAAAGCGCTCGAAGAGGCAGCAAAACAAGCGGTAGCGCAAAGCGGTAAATTCGCTCAAATCGAAAAAGTTGAAGACATCATGAAGATCATGGAATACAATGTTATGAATACACCGGGGCTTGTAATCGATGGAAAAGTAGTCAGCACAGGAAAACTCCTCAGTGTTGCTGAAATCGTCGATCTGATCAAAGCATCCTAATGGAGAGCTTCCTCTTAGGGCTGCTCGAATCACACGGTACTCTTGTTTTCATTGGGGCGTTTGGTGTCGGTGCTCTCACCTCTCTAGCCCCCTGCTCTATCGTCTCAGTACCACTGTTGGTCGGGAGTGCACTAGGGATGAGCTCGCATCTCTCTCCTCGTGAACGGGTTCATTTTACCTATATCTTCGCCTCGCTGTTTGCGCTAGGTGTGGCGGTGAGTTTTTCGATTCTCGCCTATATGGTTGCTAAAATGGGGCATTTCTTCTCTATTGCACCACTCGAAGCATACATCAGCGGAGGGTTATTGGCCATCGCTATCGGGTTGTATTCACTTGGTGTTTTGCCCGAAATGATCGATAAATCACGTTGGATGAGCCGTCTTATCGCATTGCGCTATGTAGGAGCATTGTTGATCGGGATGGTGTTTGGTCTCGTTTCGACACCGTGTGCCTCTGCCCCTTTGGTTGCCATCATCACCCTTGCCACTAATGCACCCGATTGGTATGCGTATGCTCTTGTCCTCACATTTGCACTCGGACATTCACTTTTGCTTCTTTCAGCAGGGATATCGGTCGGATTTGCTCAAATGGTTGCTTCCAGTGGTAAAATAGCATTTATCACTGGATGGATGACCAAGATTTTTGCGTTTGCCTTAATCGCTATCGGGCTTTATTTCTTTACCTTAGCGTATCAACAACTCTAAAAGGATGACATCATGATTAAATTATTTTCATTAGTCGCACTCTGCACGTCACTCTACTCTGCCCAATTGCAACCACGCCCATATGCTCTTGTTCAAAAAGAGATCGGAAAAGGTCAAGTTGTCATGGTCGAAGCAGGCTCGACCATGTGCCAAGCTTGCCAAGAGATGGGAGAACTTCTCTACCGCGAGATGGAGATTAATCCAAAACGTAAAATCTTTTTCGTCAATGTCGGCAAAGAGCGTGATGCGGCTCGTGCGATGAAAATCCAAATGATCCCAACACAGATTGTTTACGATGCACAAGGGGGTGAGATCGATCGTCATATCGGCGGATTTACGACCGATGGACTAAAACATTTTTTAGCGAAGCATAAGATCTAATGCAGACATGTGCCGAGCTAGGGCATGGAGAGATTCTTAACGCTTCTCATCCACAGTGGCCTCTTATAGAGGGGATCCTTTACGGTGACGCAACCCTCTCTCTCAAACTTGCCAAACGACTGGTGTGCGGTGTCAAACATCTACCGCTACGGCTGAAACTCTCTATCATTACCGATACACGATCGGCAATAGAAGCTGGAGTGACGCATGATCCGACCCTTTTCGTCAACGGCAAGCCTTTTATCAAAGGGCTAGTCGCCGCTGAAACATTAACGGCGGCTTTCGAACAATATCTTAAAGAGTCTCTATGAAACGAAAAACTTTTTTTATCCCACTGATATTGCTGGGTTCAACGCTCTGTGCCGATACAATCCACGATTGGCTCGATGCAGCGCATAAAGCCCCCAACCAACACCTCTACGATCTACCCCTAAGTAGTGCAAAACTCCAAAGCGATGCCGCAACCGCCGCCCTTTATCCGAAAGTATCGATAATCGCCAATATCGAGCATTTCAATGCACCCACCAGCCTTCGTCCCGTTACACCCACAGAGACATCCAGAATAGGTACTTCCGGCGGAGGGTATCCATTTGTACAAACAATGACCTCAGTTGGAGCCACGGTTTCTATGCCGCTATTTGTTAAAACACTCCTCACCAATACCGAAAAAGCACGACAAAACGTCACCTCCCAAGAGCTCAAACGACGTATTTCAATCGCCGAGCGTGATGCGACACTTATCGCTTCGAATGGACGACTGGGGTATCTTGAAAATCTCACCATTGCACTTGAGGCAAAAGGGCGATCGCTTCAATCAATGCGTGAAACTCTTCTCATAAAAACCCGCAATGGTCGCGCCGCCGAAATCGAACTCACCAAAATCGATGAGCAGATCAATCAAACCCATCTCAAACTCCAAGAGACCCAAAATAGTATTCTTGATGCCCAAAAAACCATTAGCATCCTCACCAATAAGCCTATCACCCACTCCGTCTCCATGCACTTAAGTAAAGAGTTTGACGATCAGAAATATCTCGCCGTATCAGCAAAAGAGCAAGAGATAAAAGTCGCCAGCCTCTCAACTCGTGCGGCGAGGGAGTCTCTCTACCCCGCACTCTCGATGAACGGGTCGTATTTTCACAGATCTGGTGACACGTACAACAACGGCGATTCCATCTCGCGTGAGTACGGAAGCATTGCCCTCAACCTCACCATCCCGCTATTGGATAAAGAGCGTCTATCCGCCATAGAATTCTCCCGCCTCGAAGAGCAAAAAGCCCACGCAACGCTGGCACAAACAACACTGGAAACTCACAATACCTACAGTGCTTTAAGTCATCAATACGCAACACTCAAACAATCGCGCGCCCTTGCACTGCAAAGTATTACTAACTACGAAGCGATGCTCACAACCGCAAAAGTTGCCTATCAAACGGAGCGGATGATACAAGAGGAGTATTTACGCTACGAAGAGGCACTTTTCAATGCCAAAGCCACCCTCTATGCCATCGATGCAACCCTTTGGCAAAACATTGCCCAACGCGCCGCCATAAGCGGAAAAGATTTTAAGGAGATCATCCAATGAAAAAAATACTCACCATTTTACTAATCTTAATCCTCCTCGTCAGTGCTGTGGTTTTGGTCAAAAAGAAAATAGCTTCCAATGCCGCCATTCCTGCACCCAATCGTTATGACCTAAGTGTAAAAACGTTCACCCCAAAAGAGGGAAATGTCACTCTGAGCACCCCCGTGTTGGCGCTCGTTAAAAACGATCATGATGCCAGTTTGAGTGCCAAATCTCCTGCTTCTATTCTCTCCATCCTCCCCGCAGGGACACACGTAAAAAAAGGGGATGTTATTGTCCGCTTGGATGATCGTGATCTTATCGCCAAAAAAGAGGCTCTTGACAGTGCCCTATTGGCTTCTAGGAGCGAAGAGAAAGCAAAATCCCTTGCCCTAGAGCATGAAAAAGAGTCTCACAAACGTACCCTTGAACTTCTTGCGGTCAAAGGTGCATCAATCGAGCAATCGCAAGCCGAATTATCTCGTATAGCACTTTTAGAAGCCGATTTAAGTGGTGTGAAATCGAAACAATCGCGCATAAAATCAGATATAGCAAACGTCAATACACAACTAGACTACGCAACCTTGCGTGCTCCTATAGAGGGAGTTGTCAGTGAAACCTTTGCTGCAGTGGGGGATATTGCCACACCCGGTAAAATATTAGTTTCTGTTCGTGCCGCCAATGGAGGTTATCTGTGGGTGCGCGTTGCTCAGAGAACCCCCGCTAAAACGCTCTTTTATGAGAACCACCGTGCACCGATGCACTTTTTGCAAAATGCTAACGGAATGGATGAGTACCGCGCCGATATGGCGACAAATCTCCCATCGGGTGCCAGAATTGATGCTAGAATGGTCATTTTCGAAGGTCGCGGGATCTATCTACCGCGCGAAGCGGTCTTGCTCAAAGAGACAAAAGCTTACGTCTTCGTAGTTGAAGGTCATAGTGCCAAAGCACATGAAATCAATATTGTCGCCCGAGGGGATGAAGGATTTGTTGCTAGCGGTGTTCCAAGCGGTTCTCTTGCCCTCGCCAAGCCCGACATTCTCCTCAAACTCCTCGGCGGCTCCTCCGTAGCCATCAAAGAGTAAGCAATGTTTGAGTTTTTTTACCGCCGATCTTATCATCTGGTTGCTATCATCTTGACGATGATCATCACAGGCGTTATTGGTCTGACAACTCTGCCAAAAAACCTCTTCCCCGATTCGGAACGCCCTACCGTTGTCGTGATTACACAGGCTCCAGGGATGAGTGCGCAGGTAGCTGCGAGTTCCGTCTCTAAACCGATCGAAGAGGAGATTGCCCGTTTGGGGCTTATTCGCACCGTCAGTTCCACCAATATGGCAAACTTCTCGATCGTCCGCGCCGAGTTTGAATACGACAAAGGGCTCGACGGTGCCGCCGTCGATGTAACCAATGCCCTCTCTGCCGCCAAAACCAAACTCCCCGCAGGGCTCAACCCCACTGTTTATGTCACCGGATCATTTACCCTCCCTGTAGAAGTGGTTTCGTTGTCTCCTAAAAATTCGACGCTCACCCTAAGCGATATTCGTAAAATCGCCGATAGTTTTATCAAGCCTCGTCTCCTCTCTATCTCAGGGATCGGAAATGTCGAAGTATTCGGAGGGCATCAAAGCGCTCTGAGCATCCGCCTCGATCCCGTTAAAGTCGCTGCTGCGCATCTGGATATGGACACCATTGCCAAAACCATTACCGTTTTGGATAAAGACACCCCGCTTGGATTTATCAAAGGCAAGGACGGCTTTACCACCCTCACCTATTACGGGGAAAAAAGCGATTCTGAATCTTTGGGGGATCTCAGCGTTGCCCCCAACCTCCATCTGCGCGATATTGCCAGCATAGAGTGGAGCGAATCGGAACCCTTTAGTGCCTATTTTGGCAACGGCACAGAATCGATTGCCATCGCGATTCAACGCCCCATCGACGGAAGCGTTTTAGCGACCAGCAAAACCGCACGCGAGCAAATCGCACAACTCTCCCATGAGTACCCTAATATCGATTTTAAAATAGTCGATACCCAACGTGACCTGATCGAAACCGCAAATGCTAATATGCTCGAAGCATTGCGGGATGCGATTATTTTTACCCTCATTGTCTTGTTGTTTTTCTTGGGCAATTTGCGTGCTATTGCCGCTGCTGCCGCCTCTATCCCCCTTGTTTTTTTAGGAACCATCGGGGTGATTTGGCTCATCGGAGGCGAGCTCAACATCGTCGTCTATACAGCGATTATCTTGGCATTAGGGATGCTGGTCGATGATGCGGTTGTGGTGCTGGAGAACATCGAACGCCATCTCGTTGAGATGCATAAGAGCTTGGAGGATGCGATCATCCTCGGAACCCGCGAAGTGATTGCCCCCGTCTTCGCTGGAACGATTGCAACCATCTTCATTATCGCCCCCCTGATGTTCGTGGGCGATTTTCCTCAGACGATCTATCGCCCTTTGATCTCTACCCTTATCATTGCCCTCATCGTTTCATACATCCTCTCCATCACCCTCATACCAAAGCTTTCCTCCTATTTCTACCGCAACGGCGTATCTAAAAATCGGCTTGAAGTGGGATTTGAACGTTTTTATCAAAACACGATGGGGAAACTCGTTGCCCCCTATCTCTCCATCTTGCGTTTTTCAAATACTGGACGCACCGCATTGCGCAAAACCCTCCTCATTGTCGGGGTTTTGGTACTGCTCATTGTGAGCATGAAAGTGGTTATGCCCCTCATTGGAAAAGATGCGATGCCGCCGATGGATACTGGGATCATCAAGGTCAAAATTGCCTTTAGCTCCAACGATCGCGTCGAAGATGCAACTGCAAAACTCAAACCATTCTTTGAATGGTTAAACAAACAAGAGTATGTCCGCACCAGCTCTACCGCATTCGGGAGTGAAGAGGGGGTATTGTCGCTGGGAAGCGGCAGTCTCTCTAGTGAAGCGACGATGACGATTCTGTGCAGCAATCGTTTCGAGCGAACCAAAACCCTCTGGCAAATCGAAGAGGAGATTCGCAAAGAGCTTGGTACCCTCTCGGGGGTCAAATCGGTCGATGTATACGATTTCGGGGCAACGGCAAATTCGTCGATCAAAGCACCGCTCGATATTCGCCTCACCTCTGCCGTCCCTGATGAGCTCTACAGCGATGCCCAAACCCTCATCGCCTCGTTGCAGGATGTTAGCGGACTTACCAGCATCACCCCAAGCTGGCGGGAAGATATGAGCGAGATTGAGGTCTGCATTGACGCCGATAAAGCCCTCTCTTACGGTCTCACACCCCTCTACATTATGAGCCAGATTCCGATACGGGGTCAAATCGTCGCCCTCAGCGGTAATCTCGCCTCGATGAGCAATCAGCCTGTGCGCCTATATTTAGATGGGAGTTTCCAAGAACACCCTCTCGCATTGGAAAATCTCCCGATCAATTCCAATGTCGGAATCATCCCGCTGGGTGCCGTTGCAACGCTAAATACCCAAATGACCCCCGCTAAACTGGAGCGTGACGGACTTCTTTACAGTCTTGATGTCAACGGCTACCGTGCCAAACGTCCCATCACTCACATCACCGACGATGCCGATGCGGTGATCAAACAACTCTCGCTCAATGGGACAACAATGACCCAACAAGGGGACATTGCCCAACTAAACGACTCTTTCAAACGGATGCTCAAAGCGATCGGCGTGGGAGTCTTGCTCCTTTTTGTTGTCCTCACGGCGATTTACGCTTCAGCACGTTTAGCGGGGGTAATGATCCTTGTTCTCCCTCTCTCGATGATCGGTGCAGCATGGGGGATGCTACTGTTTGATAAACCCAGCTGTATGCCCTCTATGCTAGGGATTTTACTGCTATTTGGGATTATCATCAAAAATTCGATTCTGTTGATCGATTTTTATCAGGCACACCGAAAAAACAACCCGCCGTATGAAAGTGCCGTAGAATCGGTCAAAGTCCGTTTTCGCCCCGTCATGATGACGGCATTTGCGACGATTGCTGGGATGATCCCCATCGCGTTTGAGTGGGCGGTGGGCTTAGAGAGACTGAGTCCCCTTGCTGATGTTGCCATCGGGGGGTTACTGGTGGGGACTTTACTAACGCTGGTGTATGTGCCACTTGCAGCATACAGTGTGGATAGCAATCAACAATAAAAAGGATGATTAAGGGCAATAAAAGG
>JACXUF010000164.1 GCA_014764105.1 Sulfuricurvum sp.
GATACTTATCCCCTCGCATCCCCTCTCTCTTAGTGCTATCCACCTGACGTTTTTGGGGGTCATCACGATGACGATGATCGGGGCGCTGTTTCAAATGCAGAGCGTTTTAGGGGGACGCCCCATCCCCGCACCGGCTGGGAATGGATTTATCATCCACCTCTTTTTGAGTATCGGTCTTCTCGCCCTCATAGCCGGATTTCTCCTGAGCCAACCAGTATTGTTTATCGTCGCTTCGGTATTGTTGGGAGTCTCTCTTCTTTATACCGTGACATTGGTATTGCCACTGCTGTTCAAAGGATCGGCTCACGATACAATCCGTGGAATGCGCTTTGCCATTATTTTCCTCGCTTTGACCGTCTTGCTTGGGATTGTTATGGCGAGCGAATACGCCAACGAATCCTTTAGCTCCTCTCATGAGCTGATTCGAAGTATCCACTACTCTTTCGGACTGATAGGGTGGGTCGCCATGCTCATCATCGCCGTTGCGTTTCAGGTGGTGGAGATGTTCTACGTCACACCAAGCTTCAGCCCGTGGTGCAAACGCAACGCCTTTGTTGTCCTCACTGCCGCGCTGATCGGCAAATCCATTTGGCTGATTTGCAGATTGCCGTATGGATGGGTGTTTGATCTCGTTATGGGAGCATTATTGATCGGTTTTGTCGCTACGACGACCAAAAGGGTGATAATGCGCAAACGTCGTCTGATCGATGTGAGTATTTGGTTTTGGATCAGTGCAATGGGGTTGCTCTTGGTCTCGTTACTTTCAGATCTACTCTTCGGAGTCACCGCACATGGGCATTTTCAAACCCTCTCATTAATCACATTTGCCCTCTTTTCCCTCTCGATTATTTTGGGGATGATGGGGAAAATCGTCCCCTTTTTAGTTTGGTTTCATCTCAACTCGGCCGGATATATGGATGCACCGATTATGTCAAACATCATTCCGATCTCTCGCCAAAAAGCCCTTTTCGGGCTCTTTGCCATGGTTAGTGCTGCATTGATGATCGGTGTATTTATCGCCGAAAGCCTCGCGGTAGGTGCCATAGGGGCAATCGTGATGTTTTCACTCCTCCTTTTTAACCTCATTCAAGCACTGAAACTCTATCGCCATACCATTATTCACGGTACACGCTTCGAGCAGATGTAGCTCACCGTCGCATCGAGTGAAGACTCTTTGTCTCGTTGAATCGGATTTCGGTAGCGACTAAATCAGCCATCATCAATAACTTTTTGCCTAAAGCGGCATTAGTGTTGTTTTTCGGACGATTTACCATTTTTTGGATCGCAATAACCTACTATTTGATTTCAATCGGAGCATTGAGCATTACAGCTCTAAGTCAATGCAAAAAAGGGATTAGATTGGGGGTATATTTATGAAAAAATGGCGGACACCTAGGGATTCGAACCCTAGATAGGTTGCCCTATACACGCGTTCCAGGCGTGCGCCTTCGACCACTCGGCCAGATGTCCACTCATAAGAGGGTGAAATTATAGCGACTCTACCTTAAAAGCCGTATTTTTTACTCGGCAGTTTTTTTGCAACTGCTCTTTGTTGTAGCGAGTCTTTAGATGTTTGATCCACGCCAAGAAAATTCCGATCAAAATCAAAGTGGCACACACCTCGTATCCGATTGCCCAAATGATAAAATAAGACGCTAGATTAAACTCCAAAAAATATTCGTAATTTGCTTCGGCAACAAACAAAAACAAAAAGAGCAACCCCATCAAATACGGAACAGTAGCGATATAAAGAGCCAATACAATACCCTCATATCCCTCCGGCGAAAAAACAAAATCGCGGTAATTAAGCGACTGATTAAAAAAATCTTCCTCTTGTTGACGACGCGTTTTCAAATGTTCCATCTGATACGCTTTCGCATTTTCACGTGCGCTATCGGAAATTAGTGCCAATTGAATCTGTCCTACTCCATTTTCATCCATTTCGAGCTACCTTAAAGCCAATGATTGATTATTATATCTTGTTTTGCACAAAAAGTTGGCAGATTGAGACAAAAATTTCGTGATGATTAAACATTATAGATGACCGAAACACGAAGGAGAAGGTATTTCGGTCAAACTATCGAAGGAAAATCGAATAGTTATTGTAAAAAAAGAGTGTAAAAAAATGTAAGGGCAGTTTTTATAAAATTAAATACTACTGTATAACTACCCTTACGCACTTGATGAAATCAAGGGCAAAAGGGGGAGTTTTCTGCCATATCCGAAAGATATGGCAAGCTTTAGGGGGTTGTAGGGACATTTGTCCCTGCCACTTT
>JACXUF010000165.1 GCA_014764105.1 Sulfuricurvum sp.
AGTAATGATCCGATCGGACTGTTTTCCGACTCCGTCAATCATACTCTCCTCTTCATTAATTGTATCGGGCGCAGGACCGATATCTTTTTTCGGCAAACGGATTGCTTCGGTGAGGCGGTCGATTACAAATCCGGCAACGTCATCACCACTCTTTATGACAATAAATCGGGTCTCATCAGTGTGTTTAATCATCTCCAAACCAAAACGTAATCGTAGATCAATTAACGGTATAACGGCACCCCGAAGGTTGAATACGCCTAAAATATAATTGGGCGTTTGAGGTACACGGGTCCACGAAATCGGTTTGATGATCTCTTGAATGCTCAAAATGGGTACCGAGAACTCTTCATCCCCCACGATGAAACCGACCAATTGAATCACTTCATCGATTTTAACATCATCTTTGGAGAGGGTACGCTGTTGTTTATTGATAATTTGTTGGAGTTTTTCGCTCATCTTATAGCCCCTCGTTGAACTTAATATTACGTTTGACAACATTCATTAGATAGTCTGGCGAATACGGTTTAGTGATGTACTCCACCATTCCCGATTCGACACCCATCATCCGATCAGCCTTACCGGTACGTGATGTTACGGCGATCAATGGAAGATTTTTATACTTATTGTACTTTTTAATCTCACTAGCCAAAGTATACCCATCCATTCTAGGCATTTCAATATCAACCAATATTCCATCAAACACATAATCCCCTTGTTTAAGGATATTAAGTGCTTCAATACCGTCCGTTGCTTCAACCAGTGTGATCCCCATCGGCTCCAATGCTTTTCGCATAATCATACGATCGGTTTTTGAATCATCCACAATCATCACTGTATAATCGCTCGGTTTTATTTTTGCATTCAAACGACCTTTGGTATCAGAAGACTCCTGTCCGACAGTCGATTTAACCGATTTTGCCATCTGCATCAATGCCGCAACATCTACGATCAACGTCACGCCGCCATCGCCTCGAATGGTTGCCCCCGCGATCCCATCAATCCCTTTGAGATATTCACCGAGGGATTTGATAACGATCTCTTCTTGACCAACGAGCGAATCGACGATAAGACCGATTTTGCTCTCAGCAAGTCCGAGAACGACAACATAGGCGTGTTCATTATTATCAAACACCCGCTCGACTTCGAAAATATCCCCAATGTGGACAAGAGAGAGAACCTCATCACGTAACCGCATAACCGAGCGGCTCTCAACGGTATAAATTTCATCTTTGCTGATACGGACGGTTTCGAGAACCGATGCGAGCGGGATTGCATAATACTCTTCCTGAACACCAACCAAAAGTGCTTGAATAATTGCGAGGGTCAATGGAATTTTGAGTTTTATCGATGTTCCTTTCCCCACTTCGGAGTCGATGTCGATCATACCGTTGAGTTTCTCGATATTGGTTTTCACCACGTCCATACCAACGCCGCGTCCCGAAACGCTGGTGACTTGTGCTGCGGTAGAGAAGCCTGGACGAAATATCAAGCCGTAAGCTTCTTTCTCAGACATCATTTCCGCCTCTTTTTCGGTAATGATCCCTTTTTCAATCGATTTCATTTTAAGCATATCAGGATCAAGACCTTTGCCATCGTCAATGATTTGGATAACGATATGGTTCCCCTCATGGTATGCTTTAAGCTGAACAGTTCCTATCTCTGGCTTACCGGCCGCAAGGCGAACCTCCGGTGATTCAATCCCATGATCACATGAATTACGGATAATATGGACCAAAGGATCCCCAATCTCTTCTACGATCGACTTATCAAGCTCGGTCTCTTCACCAGTGATTTCAAGCTCAATTTTTTTATTCAATTCACGAGAAAGATCACGGATCATCCGAGGAAACTTATTAAATACTTTCCCGATGGGGAGCATCCGCGTTTTCATAACGGCAATTTGCAAATCGGTAGTTACTAACGAGACGATAGAGACGACTTGATTGAGCTCCTCCAAGAACGCTTCCCCCTCATACCGCTCTTCAACATCATCATTGATTTTGATAAGGCGGTTTTTACCCAATACGAGCTCACCGATTAAGTTCATCAAATGGTCTAACCGTTTAACATCGACACGGATTGTTTGTTCTACCGCAGCCCCGCTGCGTGATTCGCCATCCTCTTTCGGTTCAGACTTACGGGTAACCGCAGTAGCAGGCTTGGCCTCCGGTTTTGGTTCAGGTTGAGCAACAGCTACTGGCACCGGAGGAGGCGTAGTCTCTTTTGGTTTTTCAGATTTAGAACTCTTTTGAGCCCGCTTCGCGGCATCTTCAGC
>JACXUF010000166.1 GCA_014764105.1 Sulfuricurvum sp.
CTGCCATATCCGAAAGATATGGCAAGCTTTAGGGGGTTGTAGGGACATTTGTCCCTGCCACTTTACGGGCTTTGCTCGTAAAGTGTCTAACATTAGTTAAGTAAGTATAACAAGTGTTATATTAAGAAAAGAAAATTATAATTGTCACATGAATACAACAACCACTTTCGAAAAATCATCCATCGCCAATATGCCAAGTAAATATGGCCAATTTAAAATCCGAGCCTACAAAGAGGGGAATCAAGAACATCTCGCCATTTTTACCGAGAATTTCGAACAACAAGAATCTCCTCTAGTCCGTATCCACTCTGAATGTCTTACGGGAGATACCCTCGGAAGCATTAAATGTGACTGTAACAATCAACTACACAAAGCCCTCAAACTCATTGCCCTAGAGGGGGGACTCATCATCTATCACCGCCAAGAGGGGCGAAATATCGGATTGCTCAACAAAGTCAACGCCTATGCTCTGCAAGATCAAGGACGCAATACAATCGAAGCGAATGTTGAACTTGGGTTTAAACCCGATCAGCGAACCTATGATGTTGTTAAAGAGATATTTAATGATTTCCATCTCACAAAAATTCGTCTCCTAACCAATAATCCCGCAAAAGTGGATGTTGTGAAAGGGTTGAATGTCGAAATTACCGAACGTGTTCCGGTGATTATCGATCCAAATCCCCATAACGAGGGATATCTAAAAGTCAAAAAAGAGCAAATGGGACATATTTTTTAGCTGTTTCCAATCATTAGTCAACTTTTTAAGAACAATCGGTTATCACAAACAAGAAGTGGGAGTTGCATGCGTTTCTTATTAATTTTTTTGACTTCTCTTTTTCCCCTTTTTGCACTCAGCAACAATTACAAAGTTATCCTCGAAGAGTACAAAACCAAAGGAGATGCCCGCAAAGCGTACGAACGATTTCAAAACGATCCCTCCGAAAAAAAATCGACTCGCTTCACCCTAAAGCCTCTGTTTCTCAAGGGATAGCCAATGATATCCAATACCTTTTAGCCATCCACCGCAAAACCTTAATATCAAAACCTTCTCAACTCAAGGACGATTCTTCATCAACTCAGTTATCTAAAGAGATCCAGAAAAACAAAAATCTGCCTATAGAAAAAAATACAACTCCCGCTCCAACTCCACCTGAAACCAAAATTGAACAACCAGTCTATTACGGTTGGATCTTTTTGATGTTTTCCGCTTTAGCTATAGGGTATATTTTGTGGCGAGAACGAAACTATCGAAAACTCAAAACACAATACGCAAAACTCTCCAAAGATAAAGAGCTAATCCAAGACTCGATTCAAGCGAAAAATGACTTTATCGCTATGATGAGCCACGAAATACGTGCTCCGATCAATGCAATCATGGGGATGAGCCATTTGGTACTTGAATCACGCCTTAGTGTTACGCAACGTTCCCAAATCAGCAAAATCAAAGACTCCGCATCACTACTGTTAAATCTAATCAACGACATTTTAGACCATTCGAAAATCGAAGCAGGCAAAGTGACAATTGAGCAAATCCCATTCGATCTTAATTCACTCCTTAATGATATCTCCAATATTATCTCGCACAAAGCAAACGAAAAACAAATTGAACTGGTATTTGATATCGATAATAGTGTCCCACACAAACTAATCGGTGACCCTTTGAGATTGTTGCAGGTACTCGTCAATCTTCTGAACAATGCTATCAAATTTACCAATCAAGGATCTGTTATTCTCCGAGCACGCGGTCAACAAATCAGCCGTCTCAATCTCAAAATCCATTTTGAAGTGATCGACACGGGGATCGGGATGGATGAAACTCAAATTGCAAAGCTTTTCCAATCGTATACCCAAGCCGATAACTCAATCGCACGCAAATACGGCGGCACGGGACTGGGATTAGCAATCTGTAAAAACCTCGTTTCGTTGATGGGGGGGGTGATCCACGTCAGCAGTTCGCTCAATGTTGGAAGCACCTTCTCGTTTGATATCAAGCTATACTCTGATTTTGATATTGAAAAACGGCACTACCGCCTGCCGACACCAGAATTGATGTCCAAAAATGCCCTTGTTTTGGATGACAACACTGATAGTTCCACTGTTTTAAAAAGGGGATTGGAATACTTCCACTACGAAGTCAAAACAGCTATTGATTCACTGGATGCGGTTGCGTTGTTCCGAGCCTATACCTTTGATATTGTTTTTATCGACACCCAAATAGCTCTGAGCAGGGAGTTCAAGCGTGAACTCCAAAATCGTATCCGAGAGAATAGCCTCAAACTCGTTTGGATCGGAGAAGATACCAAAAAACGGGGTGGATTCATCCTCTCAAAACCCTATAATCAACTCGATATTTTTAATACTATCCTCTCAATCTATGGCTATATGGATCAAAATGGAAAGCACCAAAACAACACCAAGAAACTCAAAGATAGCCTTAAAAAATTTGCAGGAGACACCCTCTTACTTGTCGAAAATAACGAAATCAACCGCTCCATTATTGCTGGATTGCTTGCGGGTACCGATATAGTTATCGAAATGGCGCAAACCGGTCAAGAGGCTCTCGATCGCCTCGAAGCCAACCCAAAAATCAGCGTGATTTTGATGGATATCCAAATGCCAATTATGGATGGATTCGAAGCAGCAACGCGGATTCGTCAAAATCCCGATCATGATCGGATACCAATTATTGCGGTGACAGGCAACACGCTGGAGGGTGAAATACAGCACATTAGCAATGCCGGAATGAACGGTCATATTACCAAACCGATTGACGTAAATACGTTTTATACAACCCTCTATTACGCCTTTGAAAAATCGTACAACCACACTACGAAAAATTGAGTAACTGCGCCCAATATTGACTGAGTTAAGATAAAATTCGTTTATGATTCACCACCCTAATAGCAAGAAAAACCATTGAAACATTTACAAACTATGCTCGAAACACGTCATA
>JACXUF010000167.1 GCA_014764105.1 Sulfuricurvum sp.
CATCAAAGAGTCCGAATTTCTACGTCTCCAAACACCTCCATCATCCCAACATTCATTACTGATCTGTAATACCTTATACTGAGCATCTGACGCGTTGGTCTCATCACTATAATTTTGATCCCAACGTGCCTTTGAAACTTTTACAATCTCTTCACTCATCCGCTTAAGGACATCTTCATCAATCATTATCCCCTTGGCACTCTCATCAGCAATATTCATCATAGACGGTATTGTTAGTACACTTATGGCAATGATAACAATGGCGAAGATGAGTTCGATCATTGCTATACCCGAATGTTTTTTCATCTGAACACCCTACTCATTATAAAGCAGGTGAATAATCATAAGTTACACCAGTAGGAGCCGATGTGGATTTATTCGCTTTATCACCCCTCAAATCATCACTGGTTGAACTACCTGCACGACCGACAGCGGGGACAACAGTGATATTAAAACACGGATGCGTAGTGCAATCTACATTACCCGGATTGCTCGGATCAGAATATTCATTCATTCCCAATCCGTACCATAACCACCCCTCTGTATCGATATGGGCACGATACCCTTGTTGAATGGCAAAGGCTGGAAAATTATAGGATTCAACACCGTTACTATAACCAGTTGTTCCAACGGGTTGAGAGCCAGACGTTGGGATAACAAATGATACAGCAGCATCTCCATCGTTCAGATTCTCATGCAATGTATTGATATACCATCCGCTACCGTTTTTACTCGGTGGCAACCCCTTCGTTCCAATGATTGGAGCGTTCCAAACTTCATACCAAGCATTGGCAGTAAAATCAACATTACCGAATACACGTACATTACGAGGGATGATGCGACCGTAAACATGGGTAATATTAAAATCCATAGCGCTTGTCCCTACGGGCATATCGGCTACGGGTAGATTCCGCATTGCACTCATATTGCAATCAGATGAAACAGCACAAGACACATTTAGGTCACCATAGGCAACAGTTTGTGGAGAGTGAGCAGTTGTTTGGTTGCGATCAAAATTAAATCTTATTGCCGTTACTACCGATCCATTATCTATTTTAGTGAAATTACTATCATCAACACCCGCTATCCATTGGGATGTTAACGGTATCTCTAACGTGTCATGAGACTGAACTCCAGCAAGAGTGCTATTCACCATACGAGCGACAAATGGAGTAGTATAGGTAAGATTGGCATCATGCTCCAAACTGACATTGAGATCTTTGGCAAAACATCCTCCGACAAAATTGCTCAATACTGAATTATTAGCCCCAACAGCCTTAATCTCTCCATTTCCTCTGACAGACATATTCATATCATTAGATTTGTTCAGATCGCTCATATACACAAATCCTTGCCCTCCAGTAGTAATCGACTGCATATTTTTACCTAAACCGTACG
This sequence comes from Sulfuricurvum sp., assembly GCA_014764105.1. Taxonomy (GTDB): domain Bacteria; phylum Campylobacterota; class Campylobacteria; order Campylobacterales; family Sulfurimonadaceae; genus Sulfuricurvum. The sequence goes on from JACXUF010000167.1 coordinate 1,399, forward strand.
TAAAAGTACTCAAATCAAATTTTGCCGGTTTAAAGGTCAAGTTTTGATCTTTATATGTCAATCCACCATTGATATGGGAACTTGAAATCTCACACCCATATTTACCTGATCCATCCGGTTGCGTACTATTACTATTTGCAACGCAATCTGTGGTAATGTCAAATCCACGAAAAACAGTTCGATTTGCGTTTGTAGTAATCTGATCTACTGCCGTCCAACTTTTATCAATCATATTTAGACGATAATCTCCTACTTGGTTTTGAAGATTTGTTTGATTTTGTCGAACACCATTCACCAAATAGGCAGTTATATTGCGATTACTCACATCATTACATTCGCTTGCTGTCAATGGAGAATCCCAATACATCGTAATATTATAATCCGGATTGGCTCCATTAAAATATCGTGTATACCTTGGAACAGGCACAAATGCTGACGATCCATTTGTTTCATTTCCCGTGGCAGTCAGATCATATCGATAATCATACCCTGCCGCAAGATTCATTCGACCTCCAACCGGGGTTGTATCAGGGGCATATCCATAAGTATCATGTGTTAAATCGGTGTTGATTGTCAAATCAGCAGGATTAGGGAAATCTTTAATCCGTACATCAAAGGCTTCAGGGCGAACAGAGAAGTTATCTCGTGAACAGAGTGGTTTTCCATAATACTCTTTTATACACGTAAAACAAGCTGACGATGTAGAGCTGCCTCCGCTTACCCCACACGAACTATTACAATCTCCATGCCAAGCACTGTTAAATAAACCGCTTATCGAGTTGACAGTTTTACCCTGATCGGATGTGGAAGCTGTCCAATTTT
>JACXUF010000168.1 GCA_014764105.1 Sulfuricurvum sp.
TTGATGTTAAATGCAACTCATTTAAAGATATATACTTACAGTTCAAAAATTAAAATTTTTGGTTATGGACCAAATTATTGACCATTTAACTTAGTTTTATATGATGATTAATGAACTGTATTGGAGGAAAAATTGCTTTCAAGCTCTATTTCTGGGACTTTGTTAAGATTATTTAGATTAAAAATCAGATCATCATAGGGGTCAGGTAATGCTAACATGAAAAAAGGGGGTTGTCTATGGGTGTATTATAGCATGGGATGGGACACTCTTAGGGGCATTATAGAAACATCTGAATCCGTTTTCGGGTATCAGGATGGCTGGAGAAGAGAGTGGCGGAGTCGTTCGCATCTGGATCAATCCGAAGCAATATATCGGCAAAACGGTGGGGCGGTATATGGGCTTTTTGAAGCGCATTTAGGGCGAAACGATCGGCTTCATCCTCTATATCGCGCGAATACCCTTGTTGGAGGAGTATCGCAGGGAGTCCGGCGGCGAGATCGGAGTAGTTACTAATCTCTCCGGTGATCATCAACAGCACGATACCAGAGCCGATTGACTGGAGCATCATCTGGACAACATGTCTCTCTTTAATGTGTCCGAGCTCATGAAAAAGTACCGCGAATATCTCCTCATCGTGTTTGGACTTTTCAATCAGCTGATCGGTAATGACGATCCGATTGCCGGGGAGGGCAAACGCGTTGGCTCCCAATGATTGACTATTGCGAAACAGAAGCTCGAAGGGAGGGCACTCTTGGTGAGTGCAGAGCTGTTGCAGACGAGCATTTAGTTCGTGTTGAGTGTGCAATGGGAGTCGAGATGGATTTAGATAGAGATCATCAAGTGTTTTGAGGGTCTCTGCGCCGATTTTATATTCGGCATCGGATGGGAATACAGCAGCCGAATATTCCGCAAAAGCGGGTAGACCCCATTGGAGGAGTGAAGCGACAATCGAAATCGCCACAACAAGTGTTAGAGCAACATAAAGGAGTCTGTTTTCAGGATGGCGGGCGATATTTTCGGGAGTAACGGGTTTGAGCTGAATCTCTAATAGCCGAATTGTTTCGGTGTCGCTACTGTGAATCTCGGCGTCATGTTTTAGTCGAATGATTGCTCTGGCACTTCCGACAGTGGGATCGACCGCTATCTGAGATAGGGGGATATCCAGCGTGACATCGAGACATTTTACGAGTACATTCGTCTCGTAAACGGTGATGACCGCTGGGTTGGGGTGTGAACTGTGCCCGTCGTAATACTCTCCGACGAATTCGATCATCCGATTCCGACTTCCATATTGAACAGATCGGAAATTTCTCCCCCGACAGCACTTATATTCTTACGTGCCTGAGCTGTAAAGGAGGCTAAGTCATGAGAGATGAGGGTGAGGTGTTCGGCACGATAACGGGCGAGGCGTACGGTGGCAAAGGGGATAAAAACCGAATGTCACCGCAATCAAGACTAAGTTGGAGACATAAATCCAAACCAGATCACGGGCACGCTGAGTTGATTCAAATCGTACGCTATCTAAAACAGTATGGTTGTAAAAGAGGTTCGCTTTACGGGCTTGGACAAATGAGGCAATAATCGGAATAATCAGATAAAACGAGGCGACGCCGATGTGAACCAGTGCTCCTACGGTGGCATAGATGAGCCATATTGGGATAGAAAGTAAAACGAGTGCGCTCAAATAGACACCCCAAAACGGCTTTAAATTCCCCTCATAGGTTGCTCCCGTTGTTCCGTAAACATAATTGGATGCTAAAAACCGTACCTGACGATAGGCAGTATAGGGGAGTGCCAATCCTAATGTGATAAACGAGAGGGCAGGGAGAAGGAGATAGACGATGGCCGCTTCACCGACCGTTCCGGTAAAGTTGAATTTGATTCCCCGATAAGCGCTTTGTCGTGATGCGAAACGGAGTGCCATGACGATAATCCACGGTGAGGCGATCATGATCGCTAATATGATAATTCCAGCTATCAGTGGGGCGGTAGAACTAGTGATCGCATAGAGGATCAAAAGCGCGGCGGCGATCAAACGCCCTTTGAGGATCTGCATTGGGGTGGCCAGATACGAAAACGGTGAGTTGTCGAGCAGGGTATGCCCATAAAACCAACGGTTTGTCCGAACTTTTGCCCATGCGGAGTAGATACCAAGTGTAATGATCGTAAGGGCGATATTGACGATCCAAATACGGAAGTATTCACCTCCCGTT
>JACXUF010000169.1 GCA_014764105.1 Sulfuricurvum sp.
GGTCTAAAGATATCCTATACGGTGAAAAAGAGGCTATTTTGGATGAGTGGATATCCGAAGAACCATGCACCGTCATTTTGAAACGGCATGAAATCGATATTGGTGATTTTAAAGTTCAATATGCCGACAGTATATTTGAATACTTTATGGGGGTGGTTGCAGGTCAGATACAATTTGGCGAATGCCCCGTTATCGCCAAATTGATTGAATACCTTAAAAATAAAGAGCTTCGTGCCGATGAACTTTTTACCCTTTGTACCCATTTCAAACGCTCGGTCATCAACGCCACCTATCGGTTGGGAATTAATGAGCAATCGGTTTTTTTGGCGATTAGTTATCTTTTTGACCAAAATTTTGCAAGTGTTTTGAAGCTCTATACCGATACGATTTATCAAAAAGAGCAAGAAGCTCTCAACGCCTCCAAAGCCAAAGAGTATTTTCTCTCCAACATGTCCCATGAGATCCGCACACCGCTTAATGCTATTTTAGGCTTTGTATCGCTGTTGCGTGACGAGACGACCAACCCACGGTATCAGCAGTATCTGGATATCATCTCCAACAGTGGCGAGAATCTGCTTCATATTATCAACGATATTCTCGATTTCTCCAAACTGCGCAGTGGCGAATTTACTGTCGATCCGCAGCCTTTTAACATCCATGATGAAATCTCCCACACGATGGAGCTGTTTGTCCCCAGTGCTAACTCCAAAAGTATCACCCTCACCAGTTTTATCGATCCCTCAATTCCTTTCCCAAGTGCATGAGAGTGCTTCTAAAATGGGTGGAGGGACGGGGCTTGGACTCTCAATCTGTAAACAGCTCTCGATTCATATGGGGGGAAATATCGATCTTTACTCTTCCCTTGGGAAGGGGAGTACTTTCACCCTCAATATCCCTGTAACTGTTAATCGTGAGTGCACATTGAGTAAATTTGATGTGACGATGTTTGAGGGATTACGGTTCGCGCTACTCTCTTGTGATTCAAGCGAAGAGTACAAACTGGAGTCATTGTGGAAATATTTGGAACATTTCGGATTTGATGTTCAAAAAATAGAGAGTTTGGAGGGAGACTTCGATCTTTTGATTTTTCTGGAGAGCTCTATTGACGATACACTCCGTTCAGAGATTATTCGGCGTAATATCCCCTCGGTTGCAATTTTGGACTTTCTTGATGAGCGGTATGACCATGTTTCATCCATTGCTCCGCTGACATTTCCGATCTATTGTACAAAACTTCAAAGTGCTTTGAGTGAGGTGTTGAGGATTACTCCGAGCCACTCTGAAGCGGCACACTCAAAAGCAGTCGGGGAGAAGGGATTTTCAGGACATGTTTTGGTTGCGGAGGATAATCATGCCAATCAAGAGCTGATCAAAATTATTTTGGAAAAATACGGCATCACATACACCATCGTTTCCAACGGGAAAGAGGCGTTAGAGAGCTATCGGCATGGTGATTTTGATCTTGTGTTGATGGATGAGCAGATGCCGAAAATGAATGGTAACGAAGCGACAGCCAATATTTTGAGAGATGAGCAGGAGAATCATAAAAAGCACACGCCGATTATCGCTTTGACGGCGAATGTAATTAAGGGGTCTCGCGAACGATCTATCCAAAACGGGTATGACGCATTTTTGGGAAAACCGATTGTCCTTAAAGAGATTGAACATCTGTTTGAGCGCTATCTAGAAGAGAGGGTTCTCCCATTAGCACCATCGTCAACGAAAGTCAACACCAAATGGGCAAATATCGACATGGATCATCTCAAAGTCTCTTTGATGCTTGAAGAAGATCAAATTGAGTATCTACTAGGGATTTACCGACAAAAAATGGAGCATTTATTGAGTGATTTGATCGAATCGATTAAAAGTCTGAGTTATGAAGATATCGCTTTCACTGCCCATGCAATGAAAGGTTCAAGTGCCAATTTTCGGTTCGATGAGTTATCAAGACTCTCTTATGTTATCGAAGAGTCGGCAACCGAAAAAGATGAAGAGTTCGATTTTATCGAAGCGTATGAGGTTCTTCGACGCGAGTTTGAAAAGCGATTTGAGTAGAATCTCTACTCTTCGAGATAATACCCGACCCCTGAAGCATTTTTAATGACATCGGTCGGCAGTTTACTTCGAAGACGCCAAACGAGGGTTCGGACACTATTGTCTGTTGCCCCTTTGGATTCCCACACGTAATTGATCGCTTGTTCGAAATCGACAACACTCCCTAGTTGTGCGACCAAAAGACGGATAAAAGCGTTCTCTTTTTTGGTCAGTTTGATCTTTTGATTTTGATAAAACGTCTCTCCTAGTCCGATATCATGACGGTATCCTTCACCAAATTCGACGATCGGTTTGTCGGAGAGTTTTTTGGCGTAGACCAATTTTTCGAGCTCTTCATGATCCAATTTGAGTTCATCTAGGTTGGAGGAGCGTTTTTTCTCCTCTTTGAACCGATAAAGTGCCATTTGAATCGTAGTATGGAGGTTGATCGGATCGAACGGTTTGACGATATAACCATAGGGTTCAGTTTTTTTGGCCTTGGAGAGCATATCGGTATCGGAGTGTGCGGTGAGATAGATGAACGGGAGCTGATTTTTATCGCGGATATATTGCGCCAATTCTATTCCGTCCATTGTTTTTTGCAGACCGATATCGATCAAAGCAATATCTGGGTTATAGATTTTGATTTTATTTCTAGCGGTGGTGGCGTTGTCAGCCAAAGAGACGACATTGTATCCCTGTTTTTCAAGAGACATTTTTAAATTCAGTGCAGTAACTTCGTCATCTTCAATAACCAATACCTTGATGGCGCTCATCGAGACCTCTTTAGTTATTATCTTTTGTGATGATTGTATCACAG
>JACXUF010000170.1 GCA_014764105.1 Sulfuricurvum sp.
AAAGGGGGACTCCCCCAGATACCTGCGGCACAAAACATGGGCGGGTGTGCTGCTGCATTCCTACCCTGACACGTTGTCCGACCATACCCTTGCACAGGTCTAGAGGAGAGATGCAATTATACACTATTTTGCTTAAAAACGCTACAATTCTCATATGAAATACATAATTACAGCTCTCGATACCGAAGCTAGAGTGTTTTGTGAGCACCATTCGCTCAAACGAAGCTATGTTCTCCCCTATACTCTCTATACCAATGACGAAACACTACTCCTCGTGTGCGGTATTGGGAAAATGAACGCCATGATGGCAACCAGCGCATTGCTGGGATACCGTATCCCCAAAGAGGAGGATATTCTCGTCAATATCGGAATCTGTGGAGCCCCTAAAAACTACCCCATCGGCGAAGCGCTTTTGATCCATCAAATCATCGAGGGTGATCGGCGCCACTACCCCGACATCCTCTATGCCCATCCACTAAGAGAGAGCTCTCTCATCTGTGTCGACGCACCCCAATCTTCCCCCTCTGAATTGCCAGTCGATATGGAGAGTGCGGGGATATTTTCGGCGGCATCAAGATTTTTCAAACTCCACCAAATGGGGTTTATCAAAATCGTCTCGGATCATTTTGAGCCACACCGTGTCACCAAAGAAAGGGTAATCGAGCTCTTGGGCTCTCATACGTCGATGCTAGAGGAGATTATCCGATCGCTTCAAAATAGTCTCGTCACAACCAATCTTTTTTCACCGGATGAGAGAAGAGAGATCGAAACGTTTAAAACCCTCTTTACCAAAAGCCAAGGCTCCGCCCTCGAAGATGCTCTTTGTTTTTTCCGTCTCAAAAACAGCTCAAACATCATCACTCTCCCCACCCCCATCCCCAACTCCAAACGCGAAAGGAGTGCACTGCTTGAAGAGTATATCGCAACCATCATCTCCTAAGCTTTTTTCACACCTCTATGTCGAAAAAAAGGTGCTAGAACATCCCCAAACCATCAAAATGATCGAAAAATTTGATCGTTCGCACGTCATCGTGATCGACCACTACAAAGAGGTTTTCAACCGACCCAATCAAAGCTTCGCAGCACAAAGTACCGCCAAAAAACTGATCCTCGCCCACAAAGAGGGAAAATTTTTACACAATGGGAGCCAATATAGCGACGGGTTTGGATTTGAGAACTTTTTTTACGCTTCGACACTCATGGGATGCCTGTACGACTGCGATTATTGCTACTTGCAGGGGCTTTACCCTTCGGCTAACACTGTGTTATTTGTCAATCTTGAAGATGCTTTTGCCGAGGTCGCCACCCATCTCTCCAATCCGACGCTGATCGCGACCTCGTACGACACCGACACCCTCGCCATCGAATCACTCACGGGGCAAACGATACAGTGGCTGGAGTTTGCCGAACGTTATGAGACGTTACACCTTGAAATCCGCACCAAAAGCGCTAATTTCAAACCTTTGGAGATGATTACACCAAACAAACGCGTTACACTGGCATGGACCCTCTCTCCACAGACCATCATCGAACGATACGAACACGCCACACCATCTCTGGACGCGCGTCTCAAAGCGGCCAAAAATGCCATCGACGCAGGGTGGAACGTCCGGCTCTGCATCGATCCGGTGATCTACACGGAGCAGTTTGAAGCGCTCTATGTGGAGCTGATCGACAAACTGTTTACCCAAATACCCGCCCACACACTTCATCAGCTCACACTGGGAAGTTTTCGGATGTCCCAATCGCACCTGCGCTCACTCAAAAAACTCCGCCGCAGCGATATCGCCTTTTATCCCTATAGTGTCAAAGATGAGATGGTCACCTATCCTGAAGCAATCGAAGCACGTATTTTAGAGACGCTTTTAGCCAAAGCAACACAATTTATACCTTTGGGAAAGATTAGAACATGGCAACGGCAATCGTAACGGGGAGCAGCTCAGGGATCGGCAAAGCAATTGTTCAGATGCTTCTGGAAGAAAACTATAGCGTTATCGGTATCAGCCGGACACCAGGCTCTATCCATCACCCATCATTTACCCATATACCATGTGATTTGCGTCAGATTAGCGAAATCGAAGGACTCAAAAAACTTCCAACCAATGATCTAGCTCTTTTGGTTAATGCCGCCGGATTTGGA
>JACXUF010000025.1 GCA_014764105.1 Sulfuricurvum sp.
ATTCTGACAAGACTGCGTGAACGATACGGCGAGATATGTGAACGCGAGGGGTGGGCGGATAGGATATTCAACTCTAGCTATGCGACTATTCAGCGCGATTTTTTACGTAACTTTGATCGCATAACTGTTGTGGTTGAGGGGTATCTGAGCCGTTATGAGATCGCACTCTTGAAAGAGTGTGCTACACATTTGGAAGTGATACTGCTCTACAATACGACGGCGTATAATCGTAAAATGACGACTCGTTTGAAGGAGATGGGGTTTGAACTCATCGAAAATCGAGAGTATCGGTTGTCGCTAAGTTCGATACAGATTATCACCGATAAGCCTCTATCTATAAATCGTGCGATCACATGCGAAATATTTCAAACCCGACTTGCGCAAATAGGATTTATCAAAGCCACGGTTGAGGCATTTGTGGAAGAGGGGATCGCACCGGAGAAGATTGCGGTCATATTACCCGATGAGAATGTGGCACAGATGGTGCGGGAGTTCGATACGGAGGGGAATTTCAACTTTGCGATGGGGGAGCCGTTTTCCAATAGTGCCCTCTATCGTGAAATAGAGAGTATCACCCTATTTTTAGATGAGATGAGCGTATTGAACCGTGAGCGGATACGCAATGTCAAAAGTACCACGATAGAGTGGTTCAAAACCCGTTATTCTCAAAAGTTTCGCTTGGGCGATCTCGAAGAGCTGATTGGGATGTTTGATGGTGCCCATGAAGCTTCGCTGGAGATCATCCGTGATGAGATACAACATATCAGTCATCTCTCCCATGTGTTAGAGCAGATGGAGTTTAGATCGGTATTGCGAATCTTTATGAATCGTCTGCGCCAACGGAGTATCGACGATGTACGGGGGGGTAAGGTGACGGTGATGGGGGTGTTAGAGACGCGAGGCGTTGCGTTTGATGGGGTTGTAATCATCGATTTTAATGAGGGGTATGTTCCTCACAAGAGCGAAAAAGATCTCTTTTTAAACACCAAAACACGCGAGTACGCCGGATTGCCGAGCGCCCATGATCGCGAATCCCTTCAAAAGCACTACTATTCGATGCTCTTTAATCGCGCAAAAAAAGTGGCAATTGGTTGTGTCCAAAACGCCGAGTTGGTACCGTCTCGTTTTTTGCTCCAGCTGGGGATCAAAAGTATCCCTTCTGTCTATCGATATGAAGAGGTCCTTTTTCCAACGCCCCATTTTAATGAGCGGCATATTGGTGTGATAGAGGGTGAATACGATTTTACCGCCCACCCCCTCTCTGCAAGCGGGATCAAAACCTTTTTAAGCTGTAAACGCTCCTTTTATTATCGCTATATCGTACATATCCGAGAGCATGAGTTGCCACGCGATTTGTCGCATGAACATGATATCGGAAATGAACTCCATAGGGTTTTAGAAAAAGTTTATGCGGAACACGATAGCTACACAAAAGCTTCTGCAATCAAAGAGGCTATAGGGAGGTTGTGGGACGAGAAAGATGACAACGATCCGTTGGAGCGGTATATGAAGCGGTTGTGGATCGATAAACTGGAAGAATTTTATAGGTGTGAGGTCTCTCGATTTGCCTCAGGGGTGAGGGTGCTTTACTGCGAAAAAGAGTTAAGCTGTGAAGTCGAGGGGATACGACTCACAGGTCGGATCGATCGCATTGATGAGAACAACGGGGGGCTCGAAGTGATCGATTATAAAAGTGGTAAGTGCCCAGAAACCGATAAAGAACCCAAAGAGAGCGATGTTGACTATCAGCTCAGTGTTTATGCGCTACTAGCAGGGACACTCGGAGAGGTGAGAGCTTGCGGTTATTATGATTTGGGGAGCGGTGAGTTGAAATTCGAGCGGTTTTTAGAGGGAAAAATCGCTAAATTGCGCGATATTTTGGCACATATGGCATCTCAAAAACAATGGAGTTGGGAGATGTGCGAGGATCTTGGCCGATGTCGCCACTGCCCATACACCTACCTCTGTCATCGGGAGGTGATGCGTGGAGTTTGAGCCGTTTTTGGCCTATGAGGCGAGCGCGGGGAGTGGCAAGACATTTAACCTTGTTGTCCGCTATTTGAGTTTACTTTTTATGGGGGAGGCCCCCTCGTCGATTGTGGCATTGACCTTTACTAATAAAGCGGCAAATGAGATGCTAGAGAGGATCATCCTCACCCTTGAAGAGTTGCCGACACGGAGTGAACTGCCCCAAATCGCGCGCCTTTGCGGGATGAGCGAAGAGGAGATTTTACAGGAGCGTTCCAAAGTTCTATCGAGGTTTCTCCACTCCGATGTTCAAATCTCGACGTTGGATAAGTTTTTCGGTCGAATCTTGCGCAAATTTGCCCTCAACGCGGGGTTGATGCCAACCTATAAAATCGTCCAAAACCATCATGAGAGCGCCTTGTTGGAGCGATTTTTGAATGAAGTTGAGGTGTCACACTCAACTGGGGCGCTTGTTCACCTCTCGCTATTAAGCGATAAACGACTCGGGGATCTTTTCACACTCCTCCATGCTCTCTATTCCAAATACAAAGAACTCGATATTCGGTGTTACGATGAGGTCGATGCTCCAGAGGAGTCTATAGGGTATGCGTTGGAGTGTGCCCGTGAACTCTCAGCGCTAGCCCTCTCAAAACCGCTCAGCGATCGTGCCCGCAAAACTATGGAGTTTAAGAGTTACGAGGAGCTGTTGGAGAAAACATGGCTCTTTAAGCCGAGTATGGAGTATTGGGATTTTAAAAAAACGTATGAGCCTCGAATGGATGAACTGCTCCATGAATTGCAGCGTGCCGTTGCTTCACAAATGCGCCGTCATGAGGTGCTCTATTTCAAAGAGTTATTTGCAATCCTCAAACTCTACATCAAAAGCCGACAAAAGATGACAACACAGAGCAATGAGCTCAGTTTTGATGACATAACACTTAATGTCCACACACTGTTGAGGGAAAAATTGGAGAGTGAATTTCTCTATTTTCGACTCGATTCACGTATCAAACATCTCTTACTCGATGAGTTCCAAGACACGAGTGTTATCCAGTTTGACATCCTCCGCCCCATGATCGAAGAGATCCGTTCTGGTGTGGGGGTAAATGAGGGGGGGAGTTTCTTTTTTGTAGGTGATGTGAAACAATCGATCTACCGTTTTCGCGGAGGGGTGAGTGCGCTGTTTCATCAGGTAGCGGAGCTGTTTGATGTGAAGTGTGAACCTCTCAAGGTAAACTACCGCTCCCGAAGTGAGATCGTCGAATTTGTGAATCGTTCTTTTGAGGGGAAAATCAAAGGGTATATCCCTCAAGAAAGTCCGCAAAGTTATAGCGGAGGGTATGTCGAGGTTCTCTTTGGTGATGATCTGCTCGAATCGTTGAGTGAGAGGGTTGCACTGTTGATTTCTCAGGGTGCTTCACCCGAAGAGATCGCCATTTTGACTGTTACCAACAAAGACGGAAGTGCAGTGGAGGAAGTTTTGAGCGAACGGGGATATGATGTCGTGACCGAGACTACAGCACTTCTCATTTCGCAACGAAGCGTCCGCGCCATCATCGAGTATCTGCGCTATGGCTATTTCGGTGAGGAGATTTATCGCTCCAACTGCGCCGCATTGCTGGGGGTGGATCGCGAGCAGATAGAACGGGTAAGTGTTGTTGAGGTTATCTGTGCTGTGATCGTATTTATAAAGCGTTTTGGTATTGCGGATAAGAGCGCATTGATGTTTATTGAAGCGCTACGAAGCTATCGAGATATCGAAGAGGTGGTGTTTGAGATTGATCGGCTGGAGAGCACTTCACCGCAAAGCGATCTCAAAGGGATACGGATTATGACAATCCATAAATCAAAAGGGTTGGAGTTTGAACACGTGATTGTCCTCGATCGTCTCGGAGCCCATCGGAGCCGTAACGATGCCATTGTCTATGAGTATGAAGGGGCGGTACTTCGCAGAATGCATTATCGGATCAAAGGGCGTGAAGCACTCGATCCCATCTACGCAAAAGCACTTGAAGCGGAAAAAAAAGCAGCCGATGACGATCAGCTCAATGCCCTGTATGTTGCCCTTACCCGTGCGGTGGAATCGCTTAGTGTCATCTCAAAAACCAAGAACTCGTGGTTTGATCCTCTTGAACTTACCCCATCTCATTGGGGAAAATTGGAGGTTAAGACGCATCGCACTAATGCGTCGATCATGCAAAATGCTTTGAATTTTAAAGCTCTCATCCTCGGTCGCCAAGAAGATAAGCTGAATTCTGAGAAAGAATCGACCTATGATTATGTAGCGGTGCAGTTTGGATTGGCATTGCACTATACTTTGGAGATGATGGGAGAGTTTGAGCGCGAATCGCTCGTGAGTGCACTAGAATCGACCCGTAACCGTTACGGTGCAGTACTCCATGCGGGAGCGTTGGGTGAGATTGAAAAGCGGATCGATCGTTTGATAAGGGATGAAGTGTTTGCATCCCTCATCCAAGGAGAGTGTTACAAAGAGCAAATGATACGCCACAAAGGAAATTTATGGGTGATTGATCTGCTCATTAAGGGGGCTAACGGTTGGAAAATCATCGATTATAAAAGTGGTCGAGAAGAGGAAGAAAAACACCGCAATCAAATTCATCGTTACGCCGATGCGATAGCCTCGTCTACACATGAAAAGGTTAGTGGCTACGTGTGCTATCTCTTGGAGGATCGAATCGAATGGGTTGAGTGCTTATAAAAAACTTAATTTAATCATAATATAAGTTTAAATGGGTAAAATTTCGCCACTTTGTATAGAGACTTTAAAAGGGGACTCAAGATGAAATTTACTAAAATTGCTTCACCTGAGCAAATCGAACGTAAATGGGTTTTGATCGATGCGGAAGGGAAAACATTCGGTCGTATTATGACTGATGTTGCTACTCGTCTTCGCGGTAAAGACAAACCTTATTTTACTCCAAATATCGATTGTGGTGATTTTGTTGTTATTATCAATGCATCAAAAGCGATTATCAACGGTAATGGAAAAACGGCTACTAAAACTTATCACCGTCACACAGGTTACTTTGGTAACGTAAAAAGCGAAAAATTCACTAAGCTTTTGGCTACTAATCCAGAAAAAGTTTTCAAACTTGCCGCTCGCGGTATGCTACCTAAAACAAAATTGGGTCGTGCGATGTTGAAAAAACTCAAAGTCTATGCTGGTGCGGAACATCCACACTCTGCACAGATTGCTAAATAAGGATAAATAATGGCAAAAACGTATGCAACCGGCAGAAGAAAAACGTCAATCGCTAAAGTATGGTTGACTCCAGGTACAGGTAAAATCACGGTTAACGGTCTTTCATTGGATGCGTGGCTTGGTGGTCTTGAAGCAAAAAAATTACGTGTTACACAACCGCTTTCATTGACCAAACAAGATACATCAGTAGATATCATTGCAACAACTTTTGGCGGTGGTTTCTCTGGTCAATCAGACGCACTTCGTCACGGTATCTCTCGTGCACTTTGTGTATTTGATCCATCTTTCCGTGCTATCTTGAAACCATTTGGTATGTTGACTCGCGACGCTCGTGTTGTTGAGCGTAAAAAACCAGGTAAACATAAAGCGCGCCGTTCTCCTCAGTTCTCAAAACGTTAATCGTTTGTTTCTTCCCTTATTTGGGAAGAGTTGCACTTTTTTCCTACTTATTGCCCTCAAAATGGTATAATCCTACAAAAATAGGATTCTATTTGAAATTCATTTTAACGTTTTTTATTCTTATTTTTTCTGGGATCGCTTCCACTCTTCATCTAAGCACTTCATCCAATCCCGCTCGTCTCAATCCTCTTGTTGCTACCGATTCGGCTAGTTCTTCGATCGCCGGATTTTTATTTAATGCTTTGGTGAAATACGATGAGACGGGACAAAAGATCATCGGGGATTTGGCGGAATCATACCGTTTTATCACTCCGACCCTCATTGAGTTTAAACTGCGCCATGGAGTCAAATGGCATGATGGTAGAGTCTTTAGTGCTCATGATGTCCTTTTCACCTATAACCTGATCAAAGCTCCGACCACTGTTACCCCATACGCGTCTGATTTTCGTGTCGTCAAAAATGTTCATGTGATCGATGATTTTACACTCCGTGTTACGTACAAAAAGCCCTATTTTAAAGCATTGGAGATTTGGATGATGGGGATTGTTCCACGCCATATTCTCCAACATGAAAAAGATATCATGGGGTCTAAATTTAACACCGCACCTATCGGAACAGGCCCATATATCCTCAAAAAACTCGAATTTTCCAAACAGATCGTTTTGGAAGCCAATCCCAACTATTTTGAGCATCGTCCTAAAATCGATAACATTATTTTTCATGTCATTGCCGATCCTATGACGCGGTTTTTGATGCTCAAATCGGGGCAAATCGATGTTGACGGATTGGAACCGATGCAGTTTGAGCGGCAATTGGACAAAAGCTTTCACCACCGCTTTGCGACTTTGGAACTACCATCGCATAGCTACACCTATTTAGGATTTAATCTCAGGCTGAAAAAATTTCAAGACCCCCGTGTTCGAGAAGCTCTCTCTTTGGCAATTGATCGTGAAAGATTGATTGATGTGCTGTTTTTACGTCACGGAAAAGTGTGTACAGGTCCTTTTTTGCCGGGTGCCAAGGGATTTAATGAGCAGGTAAAAGCTCCAAAAAGGGATTTGGTTCGCGCAAAAGCATTATTGAGATCGGCAGGATACTCAAAAAAGCACCCTTTGGAGTTTGAAATCGCGACGTCAAACTCCAATGCAATCCGCCCTTATGCGGCGGAGATTTTGCAACGTCAGTTGCTCGATGTCGGGGTTAAAGTGACGCTTCGGGTGATGGAGTGGCAGGCGTTTTTAAATACGGTGGTTGCACCGCGAAAATTTGAGACAGTATTGTTAGGGTGGTCGCTCTCTCTTACACCCGATCCTTATGCCCTTTGGCACAGCGAGAGCGATGTGTCAGGAGGGTTTAATTTGGTGGGGTATCACTCAAAACGGACCGATAGCCTGATAGAGAGGATGGAGAGTTCGACCGATCCGGAAAAAATTGCCACCTACCAAAGGGAGATTTTCGCTGAAATTGTGGGAGACAATCCCTATCTCTTTTTGGTGATTCCTAATCAAATCAATGTCTATAGTCGCTCGATCAAGGGGGTAAAACCGACGATCAATGGTATCTGGGAAGATTATATACAATGGGAGAAAAAAGAGTGACAAAGCCGGTAATATTGTTTGATTTAGACGGAACACTGATTGATTCGACTGAAGCGATTTTGGAGAGTTTTCATCACTCGTTAGCACTGCATGGGGTTATCCGAGGGGTCAAAGATGCTCAAATCACCGAACAAATAGGTCATCCTCTCTCGGTTATGTTTGATGCGGTCGGGGTTCCCAAAGAACTCAATGAAGAACATATTATGAGCTACAAATGCCATTATCGCTCTATCGCGTGCACCAAAACGCTCCTACTGCCGAATGCGCGCGAAGCGATTCAAGAGGCGATGAGCTTTGCACGATTAGGAATCGTAACGACAAAAACGGCAGAGTATTCACGTGAAATTTTGGAATATCTCGGGGTAATGCACTATTTTGAGGTGTTGATCGGATTTGAAGATGTCCAAAATCTAAAACCCCATCCTGAACCGATTCATAAGGCGATCGAAAAAATGGGGGCTTTGGATGACGAAATATGGATGATAGGGGACACCAGATTGGATATCGAAGCGGCCAATCGTGCAGGGATAGAACATGTCGCGGTGACAAGCGGTTATGATAATACAGCTCAATTGCTTGAATTAACTAATGTTATAAAAAATGATGCCCTTGAAGCGGTTCGATTTATCTCCCAGAGGGGTCAAAAGTAACAGTTTTTCTTTCTCATCCAGCCTTACAGAAAGTGAAAAGCTACATTTAAGAGCAACTTTCATAGAATACATCTATTGATTAAATTCAACTTAAACTTAAGTCAGAGGGAGAATTCATGCTAGAGATTCGATGGCATAGTCGTGCTGGACAAGGCGCTGTAACCGGTGCTAAAGGTTTAGCTGACGTTGTATCTACCACCGGTAAGCATGTTCAGGCATTTGCATTTTATGGTTCTGCTAAACGGGGAGCCGCCATGACAGCGTATAATCGTGTTGATGACAAAGTTATCTTGAACCACGAAAAATTTATGAGTCCTGACTATGTTTTAGTTATTGACCCTGCATTGGTCTATATCGCTGATATTACGGCCAATGAAAAAGAGGATACTACTTATATCATCACAACCCATTTGAGCACCGAAGAGTTGATTGCATCACAACCGAAACTTGCCGGCAAAAAAGTCTATACGGTTGATTGTATCAAAATCTCCCAAGAGACGATCGGTAAAGCTATCCCAAACACCCCTATGTTGGGTGCATTAATGAAGGTTTCGGGAATGTATGACATGGTGTTTTTCAAAGAAAACATGGCACGTGTCCTCAAAAAATTGCCTCAAAAAATTATCGATGCCAACATGATCGCGATTCAACGCGCGTATGATGAAGTAAAATAAGGAGCACATGATGGAAAAAAAAGGATGGGATGGGTTCGAAATCGGTGCCATGCTCCGCTCATTTGAGGGGGCAGTATCCGGTATTGCGACTATTTTACCGGAGGATCGCCCTTATTCTGCGTCAAACTCGTTTACTGCGAGCGTTGCCGACTGGCGTATTAAAAAACCTTTGTTTAACAAAGAGTATTGTATCGATTGTCAATTTTGCTGGGTGTACTGCCCTGATTTGTCGATCATCTCACGCGATAAAAAAATGGTCGGAATCGATTTTGACCACTGTAAAGGGTGTGGAATCTGTGTTGAAGTGTGCCCTACAAACCCTAAATCATTATTGATGTTTGCGGAGCAACAAAACGAAGATGAAGCACTGGCAAATTGGCCCAAAAAAGAGAAAAAAGCAGATGTTGTAGCGGAGGAAGAGTAATGGCTGAATCAATGGAACTACGTGATATTGAAGTCTGGGATGGCAATATGGCGGCAAGTCAGGCACTGCGCCAGTGTCAGGTAGATGTAGTAGCGGCGTATCCGATTACACCATCAACTCCTATTGTAGAGAACTACGGTAACTTTACTGCGAATGGTTATATTGATGGGGAATTTGTAATGGTGGAGTCAGAGCATGCAGCCATGTCGGGTTGTATAGGTGCATCAGCAGCAGGTGGACGTGTGGCAACAGCAACCTCCTCACAAGGGTTTGCATTGATGCTTGAGACGCTATATTCAGCTTCTGGTATGCGTTTACCAATCGTATTGAACGTCGTTAATCGTGCTATTGGTGCACCACTTAACGTTAACGGGGATCACTCTGATATGTATATGGGGCGCGACAGCGGATGGATTCAACTCGATTGTTACAATGCACAACATGTCTATGATATGAACTTTATTGCATTTAAAGTTGCTGAGGATCATGATGTTCGCCTCCCTGCAATGGTTCATCAAGATGGATTTATGACCTCTCATACGGCTCAGGGGGTGAAAACATTGAGCGATGAAGTGGCGTATAAATTTGTAGGCGATTTCCAACCAATGAATGACATGCTTGATCTTGATCATCCCGTTACTCATGGTGTACAGACGGAAGAAGATTGGCATTTTGAGCATAAAGCCCGCCAACATCATGCGTTGATGACGGCTGTATTGCCAAAAATTCAAAATGCATTTGATGAATTTGAAAAATTGACAGGACGTAAATATAATCTTGTAGAAGCTTACAATATGGAAGATGCAGAAGTTGCAGTGGTCTGCATGGGGACTTCGGTTGAAACAGCTCAAGAGGTTTCTGATGAACTTCGTGAACAAGGGATTAAAGCGGGTGTTGTTGGAATTCGTGTTTTTCGCCCATGGCCAATGGAACAACTTGCTATGGTGCTAAAAAATGTTAAAGCAATTGGAGCATTGGATCGATCGAGTCCACACGGGACATTTGGTGCACTTTATAATGAAATCGCTGGAACATTGATCAATAGTGGAAATAAAGTTGTGTTGACAAACTACATTTATGGGTTGGGTGGTCGTGACTTGACTAAAGCTCACTTAGTAGGGATCTATAACGATCTTAAAGCGAATGCGGAGGCGGGCAAACCGACGACTCCATTGCAACAATACATCGGTCTACGTGGACCTAAACTCTCGTTTTTCTAAGGAGTAACCATGTCAGAGATTAAAAAAATTAAAAACCTCAAAGAGTTCTCAACATCAGCGGATCGTTTTGAGGGAGCAAACCTTCTTTGCCCAGGGTGTGCCCACTCAATTATTGTCCGTGAAGTGCTGAACGCTACTAATGATGATCTGATCCTTGCAGCTTCAACTGGATGTTTGGAGGTGTGTACGGCGGTTTATCCGTATACATCGTGGGATGCATCATGGATTCATATAGGGTTTGAAAATGGTTCAACAGCGGTGGCTGGTGCCGAAGCAATGTATAAAGCGTTAAAGAAAAAAGGTCGCTTGAAGCAACCGGATCGTACTCCGAAATTCGTAGCATTTGGCGGTGACGGTGCAACGTACGATATTGGTTTTCAGTGGATTTCTGGATGTTTCGAGCGCGGACACAACATAATGTATGTTTGTTTGGATAACGAAGTGTATGCCAATACTGGTGGACAACGCTCTTCATCTACACCTATTGGATCATCTACAAGTACTGCTCCTGCTGGACGCGTCAGTTATGGTGAGAAGATGAATAAAAAAGATATGCTCGCAATTATGGCGGCACACGGTGCTCCATACGTTGCACAAGTAGCACCGAACAAATGGAAAGACATGGTCACTAAAATCCAAAAAGGGTTTGCAGCTGAGGGTCCGGTATACATTAATGCGATGTCAGCATGTACTACAGAGTGGAAATTTGCTCCAGAAGATACGATCTCTATCTCTGATTTGGCAACCGATTCGTTGGTTTTCCCGTTGTATGAGATTGTTAATGGAACACAACTCAATATCACCTATCGTCCGAAAAATATTCTCCCTGTGCGTGATTATCTCGGTGCACAAGGGCGTTTTAAACACCTCTTCACCAAACAATATGAGTATCTTATCGATGAGTGGCAAGCACGTGTCGATGCGAAATGGGAATATCTTCAACGCCGCGAAGAGGCAAGCGTCTGATGCAATTTACGCCAATGGAGCAAAGCCCCATTTGGCTACGCTAACGCTGAGTCCTCCCCATCGGAGTGTTTCATGTGTAGTGGATCGCACTTATTTTCTATCTTCTATTTTCCCTTAGGAACTTTGGAACTTTCTTTGCTTTTTACAACCAATACAATCATTATTGGATAATCTATATGTATCGTATGACCTATAACCACACTGGCGCAACCGGAGTTCAGCTCGCGGTATTGCGAAACGGGAGAGCAAGGAAGAGCTTCTAAAACTTGATGAAGAGCTCAAAGATTCGATTTGCAATGTCGAAATTCACCCTATAGAGGGGACGATAGAGAAAAAATTACCTATGGAATTATCTCTTAATAGCTGACCTTACGCACTACTTTTCAACCTCTGTAGTTCCCTAAAAGCCATTTGATTGGCACGAATAAGAAGTTTAGCCATAAGTGCGAAATGGTTCAAAGCGTGTTTAATTTTAAGACATTCAAACTTGAATACCGAATAAATTGCCATAAACACGTGGTTAGCTTGGGTTTTAATCGTTTTGGTAGGCGATTTAGCCAAAGCGGCATTGGATTTAAGTGATTTGTGAAACTCTTCAACTTTCCACCATTTTTGGTAGATTATTGAGATAGTATCGCCATCAAGTGTTGTATCAGAACAGACCAGAGTAAGCTTGCCCGTACCTCCATTTGTAACGGTACTTTTTCGTCTCTCTTGTTTGGTTGCAAGATCGCAACAATGGATCGGCTTACGGATAATCTCTAAGCTACTGGCACAGCGATACCATTGCTATAGTAAATGGCATTGAGAATATTCAACCCCTTGACGTTTCGCCCTTTGGTATGATCGAAGTGGTAGCAGATTATTTCACTTTTATCCGTCAATCCTCTGATTCAATCTCTCGTACTGTTTTCTTGGTTATCATCCACAAT
>JACXUF010000002.1 GCA_014764105.1 Sulfuricurvum sp.
TTATGAGCGTAAAGTGGGTAACATCAGCAATAGAATAGAATTAGGATAGTTTGCCCAAAGAGATGAGGTGATTAACCACATCCATATTCTTCATAACACGATTGTAGTAGGGACGGTTGATCATACCACCATTGTATCCGCTGATCGCGTAAAAATGCTCTTTGCGCTGATTTTGGAGCAATATGAGATAGTGTGTTGCGACTTGAGCCGAAAGTTTAATATCTCCTAAGAGCCGTCCAGCTAGTTGAATATCGCTTAGATTGTTTAGCCATCGGAGTTTTTTGACGTTTTGGGAGACATGACGAGCGGTAGAGACTTTGATTTGCATTGGTCCTAATGAGGCTTTGGTGAGTGATTTTTTATACTTATAATCACCGATGGTATTTTTGCCGGCACTGCTCTCGGTGAGACAAATGGCACTTACAGTATTCTCATACGTCTTGCCGTTTTTATCGGGGATCGATTTGGCAACATCTCGAACGGTTTGGAGAACATGGAGTTGTTTGGGGGTCATTGTATCAGCGTAGAGAGATAAAAACATCAGTACTATTAGAGCAAGAATTCTCAAATTTACACCTCGAAAATGGAATATGAAATTTTAGGGTAGTGTGGAGCGAATAACAATGGTGTGAACTTTTTAAATGAAACAGTTAAGAAAAACTAATAAAAAATGCCTCCATCCCACCCTGTTGCTGGAAAGGAGAGTTTAAGTTTGAGCTAAAAAGCTGATAAAAAATATTTTTAAATGTTACAATAGTGCATGTTAGTTTAAGTTTCAAGGTAAAAAAAATTCTAAAATAGGTAAAAAAATGGTAAAAAAATGATCATGAGTAAAAATGAAACATTATTTATCCGATTTGTCATTTTATTGGTTCTAGCGACTACCCTTTGCGGTGAAATAAGGGTCGGTATTTTGGCTTCGATTGAAAGCAATGCCAAGCAGACGATTCTCTATCAAAACACTGCGATTGCATGTATACCATTTGGTGTTATACCATTGGAAAAGATGGTAGAAAACGGTGAAAGCTCAGAGGAGTGCCGAAAACAGATCGGTGAGTTCTACAGATTATATCCGCATAAAAAAGCATTTGCAAGAGAGCATCTTTATCTGCAACAAACCTACCATTATGAAAACATTGAGCAGGGATGTATCCTCTATGCCAACGGTGCAGAGACATGGAGTGAAAGATTATTGAGTGAGGGGATAGCATTGATCGATCCGAGATTCAACAACATCGAGTGGAACGGGAGATTAAAAAAAGCTCAGATGGGAGCAAAAAGAAGCAAAGCTGGTCTTCACGATACGTTGATTCAAAAATTTTGTATCAAATAGGAGAGATAGTTATTTATCTTCTTTGGAGGTTAGATAGATCCAATACTCTTTATGACTTTTCCCCTGATTGAGAAAATAGAGTTGCAAAATCGCTACCCGATAGAGGGTGATCACCATTTTGGCATAAGGGATAGCCAAAGAGAGGGGGAGCCACCACGGTTGTTCGCGGTTCCCTTTGGAGAGGATCATCTCCTCTACACCGATATTTTTGCTGAGGTAGAGTCCAAATGCGATGGAAAATACAAAATTGAGTATTAGTCCGAAAATCGCATAGGCAAAAGTATTTTGTGACGATAGTTCAATCATTGTGCTTATTCTTTATAATTTTTGATAGCGTTTTCGAGGATTTTAGTAGCAGATGCTTTGTCTTCAAACCCTTTGACTTTTACCCATTTGCCTGGCTCGAGGAGCTTGTAGGTCTCGAAGAAATTTTGGATTTTTGCCAATGTGTGTTTTGGGATATCGTTTAGGTCTTGAATCTCTTCGAAGGTGGGATCGATTTTTGATGTTGGAACCGCAAGTAATTTCTCATCGATACCACTCTCATCTTCCATGATTAAAACACCCACAAGGCGGCAGTTGATGACACACCCCTCGACCATCGGATATTCGGTTAGGATAAGGATATCCGCTGGATCACCGTCTTGAGAGAGTGTTTTATTGACGAAACCGTAGTTTGCTGGATAGTACATTGCTGAGTGCATTACACGGTCCAGTACTAATGCACCGCTCTCTTTGTCCACTTCGTATTTGATATTTGAACCGCATGCGATTTCGATGATCGCTTTGACTTTATCTGGGTTTTCGCCATAGCCGATTTTAGTTAAATCCATAAGATGACCTCTTTGTATTTTTGATGGTGCGATTGTAACTAATCAAATTTTAAAAATAGCGTAGTGTAACACCATTTTGGCGATAAATATTAAATAACAATGTGGTAAATATTTTTTAAACATGAATTAGGTAGAATCCGAGCGTTACGATTTGATTACAAAAGGATTGTGTGTGTTTTTTGAGAGTGTCAAGATTATGCTTCTTGGTATGGGGACGGTATTTTTGTTCTTGATCATCATGAGCTATTTAACGCAGTTTATGTCTAAGATGATTCTCAAATATGCCCCTGAAGCCCCAAAAGTTCCGGAGCCTACTCCGAGAGCACAAGCCAAACGCAGTGACGATAAAGCAAAGGTGGCTGCAATCGTAGCGGCAATCCACCATCATCAAACTACCCAAAACTAGGAACCAAAATGGCCAAAAAATACATTGATATTATGGACACAACTTTCCGTGACGGATTCCAATCTGTTTTCGGAGGTCGTGTCCTTATGGAAGATTTCTTCCCAGCTGTCGAAGCGGCAAAAGAAGCAGGAATTACCCATTTTGAGTTTGGAGGGGGCGCACGCTTCCAAAGCCTTTTCTTCTATTTGAACGAAAACGCATTCGATATGATGGATCGTTTCCGTTCTATCGTAGGATCTGATGCTAATCTTCAAACCCTCGCACGGGGTGTTAACACCGTAATGCTCGATACCGGCAGTCGTGAATTGGTTGATTTGCATGCCAAAATGTTCAAAAAACACGGGACAACAACCATCCGTAACTTCGATGCTCTTAATGATGTCGAAAATCTCAAATACTCGGGTGAGCGGATTGTTCATCACGGTTTGAAACACGAAGTTGTTGTTACGATGATGGATCTTCCTCCAGGATGTGTCGGAGCACACGATGTTGCGTTCTATGAAAAAACGTTGCGTGAAATTCTCGATTCTGGGATTCCTTATAGCTCTATCTGCTTTAAAGATGCAAGCGGTACGTCAAGTCCGCAAAAAGTGTATGAGACGATTCAGATGGCGCGCCGTTTGGTGCCAGATGGGACTCATCTTCGTCTTCATACACATGAAACCGCAGGTGTAAGTGTTGGATGTTATTTGGCCGCGCTTGAAGCAGGCGTTGATGGCATCGATCTTGCAGCTGCTCCTGTGAGCGGCGGTACATCCCAGCCCGATATTTTAACGATGCTCCATGCCGTTAAAGGGAAAAATTTCGATCTTGGAGGATTGGAACTCGAAAAAATTCTCAAATACGAAGATGTATTGCAAGATTGTTTGAAAGATTATTTTATGCCACCCGAAGCCACACAGGTTTCACCTCTTATTCCGTTCTCTCCGATGCCAGGTGGTGCTTTGACCGCCAATACACAGATGATGCGTGATAATAACATTCTTGATCGTTATCCCGAAGTTATCCGTGCTATGCGTGAAGTGGTTGAAAAAGGGGGGTTTGGTACGTCGGTCACTCCGGTATCTCAGTTCTATTTTCAACAAGCGCTTAATAATGCTCTCATGGGGCCATGGAAAAAAATCGCTCCAGGGTATGGGCGTATGGTTCTTGGGTATTTTGGTAAAACTCCGGTTGCTCCTGATGCAGAAATTATCCGTATCTCGGCTGAACAGCTTGGGCTAGAGCCAACAAGCGAAAAAGCAATTGATTTGGCGGACAAAGATAAAACCAAATCAATAGCGTTTTGGACTAAGCGTCTTGAGGATGAAGGGATTGCTGTTAACGATGAAAATATCTTCATTGCAGCATCGTGTGATGAAAAAGGGATCACTTTTCTCAAAGGGGGTGCGGAACTCAACGTTCGTAAAAATATCCCCAACGCGGTCGTTCCGGCCGGACATGCTCCACAACCTATTAAAACAGAAGGGAAACAATCTATGAATAATGCTACAGGAAACTATACCGTTGTTGTAGACGGACAGAAATATAATGTTCAAATTGCGGCAGGAAATGTCGATGTTCAAGTGGTTCCTCACGTAGCAACTGCGTCAGAAGCACGTGATGAGCTTCCGGTTCAAGAGGGCGCAGAAGTTCGCGCAATGTTGCCAGGTTCAGTATTTAAAATTCTTGCCGAAGCGGGAACTTTGGTTAATGAGGGGGATAAAATCATGATCCTCGAATCGATGAAAATGGAGATCGATATCGTCGCTCCATGCAACGGTGTCGTCCAAAGTGTGCTTGTCCGTCCAAACGATAAAGTGATCGAGGGGCAAGCCCTTGCCATCATAGGATAAGTTGCCGATGAAAAATCTTTTCTATTCTTCGATAGCGTTGTGGATACTTTCGTTTTCTGCAATGGCAAGCGATATTGCTGCGTCAAGTGTCACTCCAGTCGTTGCCGCCGCTTCAGCGGTTGAAGCAAATGTGACGAAAAATCACTCAAAAACCTCTACGCACCGTGAAGAGACCTATAAACCACTTAGTGCCAGAGAGATGCTGGATAATTTCTATCAAACGACTGGTGTTAATGCGTTGATGAACCCTAAAGAGGGTGTATTGACCTCGCACGGTGAACCGATGAGTGATTTCCACCAAACGTGGGGACGTATCATTATGTTCTTTGTCACTTTCGTATTGTTTTATTTGGCAATTGCCAAAGATTTTGAGCCTTTATTGCTTCTCCCAATTGCATTTGGTGGTTTGTTAGCAAATATCCCTATCGCCGATATTGCAGGACCTGAAGGGTTTTTGGGGATTATCTATCACATGGGTATTTCCAGCGGATTGTTTCCACTTCTGATTTTTATGGGTGTAGGAGCCATGACCGATTTTGGTCCGTTGTTGGCAAATCCTAAACTCTCACTCCTCGGAGGGGCGGCACAATTTGGTATCTTCGGTACATTGGTAGGTGCGTATGCGCTCAGCGAATATACGACGATATTTGATTTTACGTTGCAGCAATCGGCGGCGATCAGTATCATCGGTGGAGCGGACGGTCCGACATCGATTTTTATTGCAACGGCTCTTGCACCAGAGCTTTTGGGTGCAATCGCGGTTGCGTCGTACTCGTATATGGCGTTGGTGCCGATTATCCAACCCCCAATCATGCGGGCGTTGACTACTCCGGAAGAGCGTAAAATCAAAATGAAAACCCTTCGCCACGTTACACGCTTGGAAAAACTTATTTTTCCATTGATCGTGTTGATGCTAGTTGTATTGATTTTGCCGGATGCCGCTCCATTAGTGGGTGCATTTGCGTTGGGTAACTTTTTTAAAGAGACGGGTGTGGTAGATCGTTTGAGCGATACGATGCAAAATGCATTGATCAATATTGTGACGATCTTTCTTGGTCTTGGTGTCGGATCGAAATTGGCATCTGACCAATTCCTCGTTGTCGATACGTTGGCTATTTTGATGCTCGGTCTTTTGGCATTCTCTGCGGGGACGGCTGCTGGGGTGTTGATGGCTAAATTCATGAATATTTTCAGTAAAGAGAAAATCAATCCGCTGATCGGTTCAGCTGGGGTTTCTGCAGTTCCGATGGCAGCACGTGTATCACATAAAGAGGGGATGAAAGAAGATCCCACAAATATGCTTTTGATGCATGCAATGGGTCCTAACGTTGCGGGGGTGATCGGTTCAGCCGTTGCTGCCGGTGTTATGATTGCACTGTTTAAATAATTAAACATTTTCTGGGTAAAGTCCAGAAAGTGGTGGATATCTGTCTCCATACCCCCATCAAACTTGTCATATCTTTCGGATGTGGGAGAAAATGCCCCTATTGATCATAATTTTATCAATTGTGTAAGGGTTGGTTAAATAAGTAGCAACTCTATTAGTGAGAGAGTTGCTTCATCTCCATATTGTTCATTTTTTCTATAATCAATGGTAAAATATTTTCACTTTTTGTTTTATCGATAAATCCATCTGCACCCAATCCAGCCGCTTCACGTTTGTTGTTATCACCCGTCATGGAGCTGTTGACGATAATCGGGATCGATTTGGTTTCAGGATTGGATTTGAGCCGTTGGATAACGGTAAATCCTGACATCTCTGGCATTTCGATATCGGTGATGATTGCTGGAATAGAGGATGGGTTTGGGTGTTTTGCGATGAACTCAACCATATCTTTGCCGTTGTTGAAAATTTGATATCCGATTTGGGCATGTTCGAAGATGAGCCTTAGATGGTGTTGTGCTGTTTTGGAATCTTCGGCGATCAAAACAACCCCATTTTTGAGTTTTGGCGGGATTTGTATCCCCGCAAGAGAGTCGACCGTTTTTTCCACATTTACCATTGCTTGAGGGATGACCTCTGATAGGAGTTTTTCGTAGTCGAGAATGAGGCATAGACTGCCATCATCCAAACGGGTATCGCCAATGACCAATCCGTCATCGCCGAGGCGGTAGCTATCGGGTGCATGTATTTCATTCCAGTTCTTTTTGACGACACGGTAAGCGTGCATTATCCGTATGCCAATGATGACCCCGTTAAAATCACATATGAGGAGATTTGACATCTGTTTGGCTTGATCGCTCAACTCATGGTTCAACCAACGGGGTAGATTGAGGATAGGGATCTGGAGCCCCCGCAGTACAATCGTCCCTTCGAGAAGCGGGTGAGCATCTGGAATTTGGGTGAGATGGTGACGTTTTGATTCGACTACCTCACGTGTTTTGAAAACATTGATCGCATAATAGGGTGAGGATTCGTCCGTATCGATTTTAAAAACCAACAGTTGCACTTCATTGTTTTTTGCTAAATTCGTTGCGGCATCAACGTGTTCAAGTAAAGACATGGGTACCTCGATAAAATTATATTCCATTATCATATCTAATTCGAGAGATTTTTTTACTAAAAAACAAAGGGTGGTGACTGTAAAATAGCGATAAATCTATTTCAAGGGGGTTGTGGTGCCCATTATTTTCGCTCTTTTGTTTTTGGTTGTGAATATCCACGCCAAAGAGTATTATGCTAAAGCAGAGCCGTATGAAATTTTTACAGTCTCTTCGAATGTCTTTGGTGAGGTGATTTATGCCGATCTCGCTTCTCAGGGGAAAGTATTGGGTAAAAAAGGGTATCTTCAAATCGATGATACCCTTGATCGTGCTGAATTGCAAAGTGTCGAAAATAAAATTGTCGCATTGAATAAAACGCTTGAATACAATCGTCAAATGGAACTTAATTACCGCCAAATGGTTGAGATGAAACAATCGAATTTTGACCGGATCAAAGATCTCGCAATCAAATCATCTGTTGAGAAAGATCGGGAGTATTTTGATGTCGTGAGCAGCCGTAACGCTCTTTTAGGGGTTCAAAAAGAGATTGAGTCTCTTAACATATCTCTTGGAGATTTAAAACTCCGCCGTACGCAGTTGCGAAAAAGCATCAACGACAAACATTTGAGCGCCCCAGGAAGAGTGCTCTACCAGTTGATGGTTAAACCATCGGCTGTGGTCAATCCGGGGACACCGCTGGCACAGATTGCCGATATTCGCAAAGCCAAACTCACCCTCTATCTGAGCGCTGAAGAGGCGCAGAGTATTCACAAGAAAAAAATCTATTTGGATGGGAAAATGACCACGTATACCATCGATCGTTTGTGGAAAATTGCCGATCCCTCAAAACTCTCCAGTTACCGTGCGGAGATTTTGATCTCTTCTCCTGCACAGTTTTCTCATCTCGTCAAAGTGGAGTTTAAATGAGTGATCTTACCTCCTGTCCTCTTGATTGTTTTGATGCTTGCCGGGTGACGGTAACTTTGGAGGGGAAGCTTCGAGGGGATAAATCACACCCGATTACTCGCGGTTATCTATGTCCGAATCTGAACCATTACCATGAGTATCCGCGTATCAAAACCCCCAGTTTTCGCGGTAAAGAGATCACGATAGAGGAGGCGTTAAACCGCCTAAAAATACAACTTAAGAACTCAAAACCCCATGAAGTGCTCTATTACCGTGGGAGCGGCAATTTGGGATTGATGCAGCGCTCAACCGAGCATTTTTTTGGAGGATTCAATGCTATAGGAACTTCTGGATCACTGTGTGATGGTGCTGGTGAAGCAGGGATTATCGCGGGACGGGGAAAAAATTATCCCCTCTCACCTGAGATGATCGCACAAAGCGAAGTGGTGATCGTGTGGGGAAAAAATCCCCACACGAGCCATTCGCATCTTCTGCCGTTTTTGGAGGGGAAAATTCTTATCGTCATCGATCCGATGAAAACGGTATTGGCACAAAAAGCCGATCTGCATATTCAAATCCGTCCTCACGGCGATTTGCATTTGGCGCTGTTGTTGAGCCGTTTTGCAATGATCGAACGGATACACGATGTGGAGTTTTGTGAGATGTTTGCAAGTACGTATGAGGAGTATTATGAACTTACACAAAGTTTGAGGATCAAAGCGACCCTTGAATCGATCGATGTGTCGTTGCATCAAATTGGGGAGGTACTTTCTCTTATCCACGGTAAAAAGACTGTAGTTCTAGTCGGTACTGGGGTACAAAAATACCGTAACGGTGATGAAGTGCTTCGAGCGATTGATGGATTTGCCGTGTTGATGGGGCTGTTTGGTAAAGAGGGGTGTGGGGTAAGCTTTTTGGGGAACTCGACCGAATCATTGAAAATCCCATTCAATCGATGCGCTAAAAAAGTCCCCAAGCCGACCGTCGATTTTGCCAAATATAAGACGGTGTTTGTTCAAGGTGCCAACCCTTTGGCTCAAATGCCCTCATCTGTGCGTGTCGAAGAGGGATTTAAAAAAGTGGAGTTTACGATCTATTTTGGTCTTTTTGAGAACGAGACTTCAAGGTGTGCTGATTTGGTGATTCCTGCGCAAAACTTTTTGGAAAAAAATGACGTTCGCAGTTCGTACGGCGATTTTACCTGTGAAATGATGCCGCAGATTTTGGAGCCTTCATGGGGAATTAGCGAGTATGCTTTGAGTGCATTTTTGTGTCGTGAGTTTGGGATTGCCATCGAGGATGAAGCGCACTATTTAGAGGGTTTTAAAGGACAAATCGAGTATAGTGACGGAATTGGTTATCGCCATGATTCCCCATTAATTCCTTATTGTGATGGGTTTGGAGAGGATGAGTTTCAGTTTTTGGAAGAGGCGAGTCTGGAATTTGGGACGCAAGAGGGGTTTTATCTCCTCACCAATAAACATCCGCGAGGACTCAATTCGCAGTTTTATCGTGATACAAAAGTCTATTTTCATCCTGATACTGGATTTGAGTCGGGTGAGCAGGTTGTTTTGGAAACCCAACATGGAAATGCTCAGATGGAGGTCGCTTTGGATGAGCGGCTGAGGGGTGATTGTCTGCTGATCTATGCGGGAAATCCCCTCGTGAACCGCCTAACCCCTCCGTGGATCAGTTACGAGGGGGAGAACGCGGTGTATCAAGAAACTATAATAAAGGTAACAAAAGTATGATGAACAATTTTGAAAATTATGTATTGCCCACCTATGGACGCCAGAAGGTGAGTTTTATCTCGGGGAAAAATGCGACACTGATGGATTCCGAGGGGAAGGAGTATGTCGATTTTGCTGCTGGAATCGCGGTGTGCAGTGTCGGACATGGAAATGATCGCCTCACGAAAGCGATTTGCGATCAAGTGAGCAAAGTGATCCATGTTTCTAATCTCTATTACATCGAACCTCAAGCCGAGTGCGCACGCCGTATCGTTGAACTAAGTGGGTATGACATGAGATGTTTTTTCGGCAACAGTGGAGCCGAAGCGAACGAGGGGGCGATTAAAATCGCCCGCAAATACGGAGAAGTCGATGGGCAGCCGAAGCGGTACAAAATTATTACTCTCGATCACTCGTTCCACGGACGTACCATTACGGCGCTCAAAGCGACGGGGCAAGAGTCGATGCACAACTATTTCGGACCGTTTCCCGATGGATTCGTCTACGCCAAAAGCATCGATGAGATCGAATCGTTGTTGGATGATCATACAGTCGCAGTGATGATTGAGCTGGTACAAGGGGAAGGGGGTGTTCAGCCTCAAGATCGTGCTAAAGTTCAAGCGTTAGCCGCGTTGCTCAAATCGCGCGATATTTTGTTGATGGTGGATGAAGTGCAGACGGGGATCTACCGTACGGGGGAGTTTCTTGCGTCTAATCTTTACGGAATTGAACCCGATGTTATCACCCTTGCCAAAGGGTTGGGGGGTGGTGTTCCGATCGGTGTGGTGATGACCTCCAAAAAAGATATTTTCGCTCCAGGCGATCATGGGTCGACATTCGGCGGAAACTACCTCTCCACCGCAGCTGCGATCGAAGTATTGAAGATCCTCGAAGAGCTCAAAGAATCGGGAAGTCTGGATGAGCATCTGATCTATTTCGAAGAGTCGTTGGGGTCGTTTGCTGCTAAACATCCGGCAATTTTCCTCGATCACGTGGGACTAGGTATGATGCGAGGATTGCGTGTCTGTGATTGTGATACATTGGGTAAAATCATCAATGCCGCACGCGAAGCGGGAGTTATCGTCCTCAAAGCGGGACGTAATACCCTCCGATTTCTCCCACCACTTACCATCACCAAAGGAGATATCGATGAAGGGTTTGCACGTCTTGAAAAAGCGATGGCTTCTCTGTAGTTTAGTGCTCGCTTATCCTCTATCGGGTTTAGATTCTCCCCTTTCAACCCTCAAAGAGGAGCAGTTTGAGCTCGATTACCATCGTATGCAGCTTCAAAGCGATATCCTCCGTGATTCGTGGCTACAGCCTCTGATGTTGCGTTATTCATATGGCAAAAGTGACCAGTATGACAGTGATGGGACGACTCAAAACGCCTTGGTATCAATCGATCAGCCCATTTTTCGAAGCGGCGGTATTTATTACGGGATTAAATTTGCTGAAGCTTCGCGCCGATATGGGAATCTCTCGATCGATGCCGCACGCCAAAAACTGATCAAAGAGGCAGTATCGTTGCTGATGCAGATTCGCCAAAGCGATTTGCGTATAGCCAAGCAAGAACTCCTCATTTCTAATGCTAGACTCAATCTTGAACTCAAAACCGAGAGCTATCTGCATGGAGAGCTCGATTCAGGATTTTTGGATAATGCCATTATCGAAAAAAATACCCTTACTCAGGTGCTTTACGATCTTCAAACCTTGAAAGCAAAGCAGATCAGTGCCTATGAGAGTATCAGTGATGCCCCCTATGCTACAACACCGATCCCGAAGCTCAGACTCATTGAACAGACAGCATTTGAATCCGAAGCATTCGATGTGCAACTTTCTTTGAGTAATCGGGAGAAGAACTACTGGAACGCCAATATGATCCGCGCCAAATATCTCCCTACGATTAGTATAAACGCGGCGTATAACTGGAACCGATTGGAAGATTCAAAATTCGCGGGGATGCCAGGGGCTATTTCGGTCGAAAACCGCTATACAACCTACGGACTTACTGCAACGATGCCGATCGATTTCAATGAGTTCCGAGAGATGGAGAGTGCCCGTATTGAGATGTTGAAATCGACTCTCCAGATCGCCGATAAAAAGCGAGAGTTAAATGCCCTCTATCAACAGGTGCGCCACAATCTCTCCAACAGCGAAAAAAAGAGGGTATTGGCTGAAGAAAATCAAAAGCTTTATGCCAAACTCGTCGCCGATACTGAAGAGCTCTACAAAGCGGGATACAAAACCGAATACGATGTCAAAATGCTCTCCAACTCTCATAAAATTCAGCAGATCGAAAAAGAGATCATCGAACTCGATACCCAGCTTGAACTCCTCAATTTGTACGAAAAGGCGAACAGTGCGATTTAGCGAATATATGAAACTATGGCTTTACGGAGCAGAGGGATATTACGCTACCTACCGTCCTATCGGGAAAAAAGGGGATTTCTATACGGCGGTGAGCACCTCCAAATTTTTCGGGGGAGCGATCGCCAAACACATCATTAAACGGATCGATGAGGGGTTTCTTGGCTCCGATTCACTCATTTGTGAGATCGGTGCCCATCATGGATATTTGTTGGCGGATATCATCGAGTTTATCCATACACTCCGTCCCTCATTGCTCCAGAGCCTCCGATTTGGGATCAATGAGCGATTTGAACACCTCCGTAATGTCCAAAAACGCTATTTTGAAGAGTCGTTCGGAAATGCAGTGACACTCGAACACTACTCCGATTTGGGCGAATTGGATGAGGAGTGTACCTTTTTTGTCGCCAATGAGATTTTCGATGCGTTCCCCTGTGAACTCTTTTACAAAGGACAAATCGGGCGGGTTGAGAATCATGAGATCATTTTTGACATCGACGATCCAAAAATCCGATCGTTGGCAGAAAAATATCAGCAAGATCGGGGTGAAATTGCGGTAGGCTACGAATCGTTTGCCAAAGTGATGGCAAAAACGTCTAAGCGGTTTGAGTTTATGAGTTTCGACTATGGCGAATTGAGTGCACGGAGCGACTTTTCGATCCGTGTTTATCGAGAACATCAGACGTTTGCGTTGTTCGATGAAGCGTTGAAACGCTCCGAAGCATTTGGAAAAAGCGATATCACCTATGATGTCAATTTTACCCATGTCAAAGAGGCGTTTGCATCAGCAAAGATAGAGTGTGTTCACTACTCTACACAGCTCGTGGCGTTGGTGGAGATGGGGATATTGGATTTAATGGCGATGCTCAAAGAACACACGAGTGAAGAGATTTACGCTCAGGAACTTGAAAAGGTTAAGATCCTTATTACCCCCTCGTTGATGGGGGAGAGGTTTAAAATGATCCGATTTGTCAAAGGATAAGTAATGCGTTTGGTATTAGTAGCTTTGATGGGTGCCTTTTCATTGCACGGAGGAGTCTTGCACGATTGTACCTTTGAGGGGGATATCCCCAAGCTCCGAGAGCATCTGCGTCTTCATAAGGGGGTGGACGAACCCAACGGTGCAGGTCTCAGCGCTTTACACGTTGCGATCAAAATGGGGGATTTGAAAATCGCCACTATTTTGTTGGAAAACGGTGCCGATATCAATTTCCAAGATAACAACGGGAATACGCCACTGATTTTAGCGGTCAAGAAAAAAGATTTGGAGCTGGTGAGCTTTGTCATCCTCCGAGGAGCCGATGTTAATCTCGCCAATAACGACGGGATTACGCCCCTTCATCAGGCGGCGTTCAGCGGAAATGAAAAAGTGGTCGATTTTTTGCTCAAAGCCAAAGCCGATCCCCATCTCAAAAACAACGACGGTGCAACCGCCTATGAGTTTGCGATGGCAAAAGGGCATATCCAAATCGCCCAACTGATCAAAATGTCAATGTAGGAGTTAGTATGAATATCAAAGTTAACGGTGAAATGAGAGAGGTTCAGGAGGGGACGACGATGTTCGATCTAATTAGCTCATTAGGATTGAGCGAACGGGTTATGGCTTCGGCGCTCAATATGGAGATAGTCAAACAAGACGCATGGGACAAGGTGGTGCTTCATGATGGTGATACGATCGAATTGCTCGATTTTGTCGGGGGAGGGTGAAAATTATCCCATATTTTTTTCAGCACCTCGATCGGCATCACAAACAGCCCTTTGCAGAGGGGTTACTAGAGTGTTAAAATTTTTCGATGGCGACAACTGCGATCGCGTACTCTCCATCATGGGTGATCGAGACGCTGAGACTCTGAATTTCGAATATCTCTTTGATGTGGGTAGAGAGGTCGATTAACGGTGCCCCTTTGGTCGTTTTGGAGAGGTGGATATCATGAAAGCCACATTCGACTCCGATACCGGTTCCGAGTGCTTTGGCACATGCCTCTTTAGCTGCCCAAAAACCACTTGCGGTTCGGTAGTTTTTAATGAGTAGAATTTCGTCTGGAGAAAGAAATTTTGCAAGACCCCGATCGCCGAAACGCTCAATATAGCGTTTCATCCGATCGGTTTTGATGAGGTCGATCCCGATCATTGCACCACGAAATCGGTGAAATAGACGTTTTTAACTTTGCCGTCTTTTAGTCGGGTGTTCAAATCACCCACGATTTGCTCTTTGAGTTTCTCCTTTCCTTTGATAGTTGAGATCTCTTCCAGTGATTTTGAACTTAAAATACGAATGATAATGTCTCGAAAAACCGGTTTTTTCTGATCAAGTTCTGGAGAGAGCTCTTCCCCTTCGATTTCAAGATTCATTTCCACTTTGAGATACCGTTTACCGCTCTCGGAGAGGAGATTGACCGTAAATCCGTCCAATGGATACATTAGTCCAACTTCAGTCAACGAACTATCTCTCTGCACACTATTTTCTCCATCTTCAGAGGTGGCAGATGCCTCTTGTTGTGCCGGAGCGACACTCGATGCGGCAGGCTCCTCATTCCCAATCAGCAAAAATGCAATGACTGCACCGATGATCAAAATAAGAACCAACACTCCAATGATAACAATGAGTAAAAGGTTTGATTTTTTTTTCTCTCCACCCTCTGTGGTAGTCTCTTCATCTTTTTCTTTATCGGCCATCCATAGCTCCTTATGATAAGTAGTTTGGTTATTGTAGCGCGAAACTTTTGAATTTTTGGTTGTTTTAGCTAAACTTACCTCAAGAAAATAAGGAATTATCTATGGTTGAGAGATTTTTAGGGTATATCGGTCGTCCGTTTCTCCATTTTTACGAGACGATTGAGAGGTTTGGTCTGTTTATACTCTTTCAATTTTCATTGTTCACACTTTATCCACTCGCATTTAGACGTTATAAAATTGTTCTTACACAAATCGAAGTGATCGGATTGGGGTGTATGGGGGTCATTTCTCTCACGGCACTCTTTACTGGGATGGTAGAAGCGATCCAACTGTATGATGGATTTCATCAATTTGGGGTTGAAAATTTTATCGGTTATACAATTTTTCTTTCGATTACCAAAGAACTGGGCCCAGTGTTCGCATCGCTCATGCTGATCTCACGATCGATCAGCGCGATGGCAGCGGAACTAGGGACAATGCGGGTGAGTGAGCAGATCGATGCGATCGATATTTTGGGAGTTGATTCTAAAGAGTATCTTATTACTCCTCGTATTATCGCGACCGTTATTTCATTGCCGTTATTGGTCATCTGGTTCGATTTTATCGCGATTGGATCGGCCTATGTGATCTCGACAAGCGTATTGGGGATCAATCCGATAGCATACCAAGAGACGTTGATGCGTCTTGGAGAATTTGATGATATTATGACCGGTGTGATTAAGGCGGCGGTATTTGGATTTATCGTGAGTTCCATTGGAAGCTATATCGGTTATCACACGAGCGGAGGTGCGCGCGGGGTAGGGCAATCGACAATTTATGCTGTTGTCTATTCCGCCGTAGCGATTTTTATTGCGAACTATTTTCTCTCGGCGCTCTTTTTATATTTGGATTGGTAGGAGAAAAATTATTCTCCTAATTCACTTAGGGGGCGAAACTGATAGGTGTCGGGATCATAATACTCAATCCCTCCCGTCTTGATATTGTAATACCAACCGTGAATAAAAAGTTTATCGTCATCCACCAGTTTTTTGACATAAGGGTAGGTGAGAAGATTTTCAATTTGGGTTATAATCGATAAATGCTCGGTTGCTCTTAGAATATCCTCTTTTTGAGCTTGTTCACCGAGGGCGAGAAGCGCCATCTTTTTGGCTTTTTCTCCAAGTGTCAGCCATTTGGCTGTGTGTACCATCAAGGTGTCACAACTGTTTTTATAAAGAGCTTCAATCGCTCCGCAGTGAGAGTGACCGCATATGATGATTTCAGAGACTTCGAGTACATTAACAGCATATTCGATCCCCGCAGCAGTAGAGTGAAAATCTTCATCCGGTTTGTATGGGGCAACAAAGTTACCGACATTGCGGATAACAAACAGATCCCCTGGGTTGGATTGGACAATCAAATCGTGGATAACGCGTGAATCGGAACACCCGATAAAGAGGGCACTGGGATTTTGCCCCTCTTTGACAAGGGCTAAGAGTTGCTCTTCATGTAAAATAGGTTTGTTGAAAGGTTTCGTTTCACTCAGCGAACTCTTTAAGTAGTTGAGTGCTTGAACTGGATGCGCTTGCACTTAGTGACACTGCTCAATTCCCAATTTTTTGATAATTGCTTCAAAAACATTGCCCCCTTCACGGTCGCAATCGTCATGATATTCGATCGTAATCGTCCGTTTTTCCTCACTTACGAAACCACCGTAAATATTTGGGGTGATTGAACACAATGGAGTACATGCTTTAATTGCTTCTTCAATCATTTGATGCTCTTCTTCGGTCGAATAAGCGAGTGAAAGTTTGGAATAGCGCTCTTCGGATTTATGATCGGCAAAAATAGAACACATCGGCATATTGAAACTCCTAGCAGTATTTTAGACTTTTATTATATGAAAATTTTAGTTAAAACCACTCCAAAAGTTTGCTGACTTCGTCGATTTCATAACATTTGATCGCTGTTTTTTCAATCGGTTTTTTAGGTATTAACGCTTTGGTGATTTGTTGAGAAGCTGCTTCTTTTAGCCGTTGGTCTAGTTGATAGACCTCACGAATATCACCTACGAGAGAGACTTCACCGATGAATACCGTCTCTTTGGAGATGGCTCGGTTGCGGAAGCTGCTGATGATGGCAGCGAGGATTGCTAGATCAGCGGAAGTTTCGGTGATTTTGATCCCCCCTGTAATGTTTACGAAAACATCGTAACTGTTGAGGGGGATTTCGAGTTTACGTTCCAATAACGCCAAAAGCATGTTTAAACGATTGGTCTCAAAACCGGTAGCCTGACGTTTGGGATTAGGGGCATGAGTGTCGCTCACCAGTGCCTGTACTTCGAGTACGATCGGGCGAGTTCCCTCCATGATGACAGTGAGGGCGGAGCCGCTTTGGGATTTGGTGCGGTTAAAAAAGCGTGAGGAGAGATCTTTGGCTGATACAAGACCGTCGTGGCGCATCTCAAATACACCGATTTCACTAGTAGGTCCGAAACGATTTTTAAATCCTCTCAAAATTCGGAGTTCGTGAGCGCTATCCCCTTCAAAATACAATACAACATCGACCATATGTTCGAGTACTCGCGGACCTGCAATGGAACCCTCTTTTGTGATATGTCCGATGATGAAAATGGCGATACGGCGCTCTTTGGCGATACGCATTAAATCAAAGGTGATTTGGCGTACCTGCGTTACCGAGCCGGGTGCAGAGACGATGGTTTCAGAATAGAGAGTCTGAATTGAGTCGATGATGATGCACTCGTAAGAGCGCTCATGCAGTTCGGAGAGTATCTGCTCTAGTCGTATCTCTGCTAGGAGATAGAGGTTATTGACGTTGGCTTCGAGGCGATTTGCTCTGAGTTTTATCTGCCCTTCGCTCTCCTCGCCTGACACATAGAGAACATTGCGATTTTGTTTTGCGAGGTTGGAGCCGATTTTGAGCAATAGTGTCGATTTTCCCACCCCTGGACTTCCGCCGATCAGGATGAGTGAACCAGGGACGATACCTCCACCGAGTACCATGTCGAGCTCGGCATCATCGCTGCTGAAACGTTCGGTATGTTCTTCTATGATTTGGGTTATTTCTTTGGCTTTTGTCACCCCTGAGTCTGCGGTTGCGGAGGTGAGCTTGATCATCTCTTGCTGCTGTTCGCTCAGTTCGATGAGAGATTCCCAAGCACCGCAGTTGGTACATTTTCCCATCCATTTTGGAGTGGTAAAACCGCAATGTTGACATTCGAAGAGGACGGTTTTTTTCTTTGCCATTATTCTGAAACTTTTTTTAGAATTACTTTGATAAGCAATCCATAATCCGTAATTTCAAATTCATGGGGCGTATTGTCAAGATGAGCTCGTTGGATCAATTCATTAAGAAGAACAATCTCGATGTAATTATCGTCAATTATCTCATTGTGCAACACAACCCCATTCATCAAAAAGTAGTTTTAAATTTTGATCGTTTTTAGTTGAATTTGTTACCATGCAATATTGTAACCAAATTGCATTTTATTTAGTTGCCTCTTCTCCAAAAATAGCATCCAAAATACCATCCACAAATGCGTATTTGTCAAACGGTATTAGATGATCTGGTTGTTCGCCGACACCGATGTAGAGGATCGGGAGTGAGAGGGCATAGGCGATAGAGAAAACCGACCCCCCCTTGGCGGTGCCGTCGAGTTTGGTGATGATGATCCCATCTATTCCTACCATTTCATCAAATGCTTTGGCTTGGGCAATCGCCGAAGAGCCCTGTGTCCCATCAAGGATAAGGATTTTTCGGTGCGGAGCACCAGTGTGTGCCTTGCCACAGATACGGACGATTTTTTTGAGTTCGTTACCGAGGTTCGTCTGGGTATGAAGGCGTCCAGCGGTATCGATGATCACCTGCTCAAAACCACGTGCTTTAGCTGATTCGATTGTATCGTACGCCACGGCACTGGGATCATGCCCTTGACGAGATGATACGATCGGAACATCAAGTTTATCTGCCCAGCGGGTGAGCTGTTCGATGGCGGCGGCACGGAATGTATCTCCCGCGCCGAGGATCACCCTCTCACCGTTGTTCAAGTGGCGTTGTGCAAGTTTGGCGATCGTCGTCGTCTTCCCAGCGCCGTTAACGCCGATGATGAGGGTAACGGTTGGTTTTTCGGGGTTGTCTGGGAGGGTGTTTTGCGCATATGCTAATGTTGCAAGAAGTTTGGAACGGAGCTGATCACGGGTGATATTCTCCTGATACATTTCACGTAGGATGATTTCGACAAGATCGTATTCAACGTCCGCTTCGAGGAGGATACTCTCCAAATCGTCTTTGTTGATCGTCGCTTTTTTCTCGGGGATGATGGCACTGATAGCGTCGAATGTTTTTTGGAGCCCTTTTTTGATAAATCCAAACATCTTATTTTCCTAACACTTGAGCAATATCGTGATCGATGATCTCTTCTTGGGTTGCACCAGCATAGTGGGTGACGTATTCGCCATTTTTGTACAATACCATCAATGGGATCGGAAATTGTTGCCCCACACCGATGGTGGAAGCGATGGAGCGGGCGAGTTTTTGGTTATCGGCTTTATTGCTGATGAGATACTCCCCCCCCCTGTATTTTTCACGAAACGACTCAAGTTCTGCGTTGCTTTTGTCCTCTTCGATGGTAATCCCCATGATGATGAGATCTTCACCATATTTTTTCTGCAAATTGCCTAAATGTTTCACTTCGACCTGACAGGGAGGACACCATGTCGCAAAAATATCGAATAAAACCACCTTGTCTTCACCTACATCGAGGGTAAAATTGGTTCCCCGTTTTTCGACAGTGTAGCTTTTACCCTGCGTATCCATCAAGGTAAATTCAGCGGTTGAGACCATTGCCTCTTCGGATGACTCTTCACCGCCGCACCCGTGAAATATAAGACTCAATGCGACTAAAGGGATGAGAAGTGTAGAAAAACGCATCAATGTTGACCTTTAATAAGATAAAATTAGGGGGATTATAACGAAGCGAAGGTAAAAAATGTCCAAAAGCGATTTTCGCCAAGTTTGTTTAGAACGGTTGAAGCAATCTAGCCCTTACACCAAAAGGGTTCGTGATGCCAAAATCAATTCCATACTTGAACAGCTGCTGGTTTATTGCTCATTCAAACAAATATTATGCTATTGGCCAATGGGGTTTGAAGCGGATATTCGCAAAACCATTCTAAAAATGTGGCAACGTTCAACGGTATATTTGCCGTTTATGGATGGTGTCAGTTTCAAAATGGTACCATTGAGATACCCGTTGGAGCGGAAAGCTTTTGGCATTTATGAACCTCGGGATTCGTATAGAAAATATAATGTAATAGATGTAGCTATAGTCCCTGTAGTAGGGGTTGACGGGTCACTTGGTCGAATTGGTTTCGGCAAAGGGATGTATGATCGATTTTTTCCGACCCTAAAAACGAAACCGTTTACTATTTTTGTCCAATCTAGTGTGTGTCGTACGATGCGCAATTTATGTGATGATTATGATGTGCAAGGAGATATGCTTGTCACTCCTCGTGGGGTTTATAGTTTGAGGAAAACCAATGTTAAACGAACTACTCGTAGGCAGTGCAATCGCCACTGTAAGCGGGCTAGTCGGATTTTTAATTTCAAAAAAGATTACAGCCGCCCATTTTGATCTCTATTTGGAGCAAGCGCTTGCTAAATCCAAGGCGATTGAAAATGAGGCACAACTGATTTTAGAACGCGCTTCACTTCGCTCACGCGAGATCGAAAAAGAGGCACAAAAGCGCTACGATGAGACATATGATCAAGTTAAAAAAGAGTTTGCACTTCGAGAAGAGAAGTTGGAACGTTTAGAGCGTGAATTTGAACACCTTCGTCAAATAGAAGAGGAAAAAATAGCGCAAGATCGATCATTCATCGATAATTGTCGTCTCAATCTTGAACGAAACGAGCGTACTTTAGAGAAATTAAAAAAAGACTACCGTCAAAAAAGCGAACAATTACAAATGATTGTGGAAGAGCGTGCTGGAATCTCGGCTCAGGAAGCTAAGGCAATCTTATTGGATCAAATACGGGACAATTACCGTTTGGAACTTGCTCGTGAACTGAGATCCTTGGAGGAGCAATCCAAAGATCAGCTCAAGCGCAAAGCAAATTATATTTTGGCTCAAGCGACATCGCGATTTGCCGGAGAGTACGCAGCTGAGCGGCTCATTAGTGTTATTCATCTTGATGATGATGAGCTTAAAGGGCGGATCATCGGCAAAGAGGGACGTAACATTAAAACACTCGAAATGGTGAGCGGGGTTGATATTATCATTGACGATACACCCAATGCTATTATCGTAAGTTCATTCAACATCTATCGCCGTGCGATCGCAACAAAAACTATCGAATTGTTGGTACAAGATGGTCGGATCCAACCAGCTCGGATCGAAGAGGTGTATCAAAAAGTATGTGATGAATTTGATGAAGCGACGACCCGCGAAGGGGAAGAGATTGCGATCGATTTAGGGTTGCAAGGGATTCATCCAGAACTCTTAAGGTTGATCGGACGGCTCAAATATCGTGCCAGTTATGGGCAAAACGCATTAGCACATACCCTTGAAGTTGCCCATTTGGCAGGGATAATGGCCTCTGAAATGGGGGGAGATATCAAGCTTGCGCGACGTGCGGGATTATTGCATGATATCGGTAAAGCGCTTACCCAAGAGGGGGGAGGAAATCATGTTGACATCGGCGTGGAGCTTTGCCGCCGTTACAGTGAAGATCCGGTAGTGATCAACGCTATCTATGCTCATCACGGATATGAGGAGATCAAAAGTATCGAGTGTGCAGCGGTGTGTGCTGCTGATACCCTCTCTGCCGCTCGCCCAGGTGCGCGACGTGAAGTATTGGAGAGTTTTTTACGTCGTGTAAGCGAGATCGAAGAGATCGCTACCCAAAAACCTGGGGTAAAGCAGGCCTATGCCATCAATGCAGGTCGAGAAGTACGAGTGATCGTCAGTGCGCAGAGTGTTAATGACGATGAGGCGTTGCTAATCGCTCGTGAAATTGCGGATGAAATTTCTCAAAAAGTACAGTTTCCAGGAGAGATCAAGGTGAATGTGATTCGAGAAAGCAGAGCAATAGAATACGCTCGATGATTGTATTTTGAGGGCTAATCCTACGCCATGAAAGAAGAAGAGACTTTAATGCACCTTCGTAATGCAAAAAAGTCCATTTTTCATGGGTTCATCGTGTTTATGTTCTGTGAGAATAATTTTGTTTAAAAACTGACTTGGATCGCTCCGCGCAAATCCCCCATTTTGTACCCTACTGCTTTATCTTCTGGGTAGCTATTTTTAATTGATTTGGCGATCGGAGATTCGCTTTGTAATGTTCCATGACACTTTAAACATACCTCATTATTGATGATAATCGGTTTGTAGTAGATACCATTGTAAATGGTATGTGAAGGGAGCAGTTCTCCTTGGTTGGATGCTAATTGCCACGCTTCGATCACTTTTTTCTCTTCTGCCGAGGGGTGATTGAGTGGATTTCGGTTTAAAAGTGAGATCCGTTTGATTTTCACTCCACTCTCTTTTGCGATTTTATCGGTTAAAATAAGAGCATTTTGAGAACAAAAATGGAGTGCTTTAATCAAACCGCCGTTTTGGATTTGATTTTTGAGTTCACCACCGAGTGTTTGCAGCAATTTAGCTGAGACCTCATCCCCCCGTTGGATCATTTGTTCAGAGGTGAGCGGTTGAGCTGAGAGAACCGAAGAGACAAACAGCAACTTAATAAGTAAGATGCGGGTCATTAAATATCCTTAAATTATTATAATGATAATTTTAACTGATAATATTCTTGAAACGAATTAAAACTTTATTCTAAATAATTTGGTTCAGAATCGTCATATGGATCGAGATGGATTAATGCGTAAACATTGTTATCTGGAAAGAGGTTTTTAAGAGCCAGCTCAATCCGATCTCCTGTCATATGGGCATCATAGAGCGATGCTGAGATGCCAAATACAAGATGGACGCTTAGATAGATATCGCTTCCGGAGCGGCGTGTGCGGAGGTCATGATGACCATTGATATCGAGTTGAGAGTCTAGGAGTTTGTTTATTTTCTCGACGCTTTGCGGATCGAGAGCCGCATCCAAGAGCATTAGAATCCCCTCTTTGATAATCGGGTATGCCGAATAGATCATATAAATACCGATTCCAATCCCTAGAATCGGATCAATGTAGGTGTAGTTGGTAAAAGAAATGAGACCCAAAGAGATCAGTATGGCGGCATTGGTGAGGAGGTCGGTTTTGTAGTGAAGCGCATCGGCTTCTATCACCATATTTTTAGTCTTTTTGGCAATCGTATGCAAAAAGAGGACAAGCCCTGCCGTCACAATGATCGAAGCAATCATGACACCGATTGAGAGGTCAAGATGCTCTATTGGACTGCCTTGAACAAGTTTGGAGATAGCGGTATAGAGGATAAAGAGTGCCGAGAGGCTAATGATTGTCCCCTCGATCACAGCGGTGAGAGGTTCAAGCTTACGACGTCCGAAATTAAAATGCTCATCCGGTTCTTTGTCAGAATTATAGAGGGCAAAGTAGTTGAACATCGAGACAACCATATCGAGCAGTGAATCGATGGCAGAAGCGAGAACAGCGACGGAGCCGCTGATGATTCCAACGGTAAGCTTGAAAGCAACAAGTGTAAAGGCAACGGTGGTGGATATGATGGTAGCTTTTTGTTCAATACGCATAGGGGGTATTTTAGCCTATAAACGCTAAAATTTTACGGCAATAATGAGGAGAACGTATGGATTTGAATGCAGTAAGGGCAGAACGGCAAAAATGGATGACATGGAAAAACATCGCTCCGTTGCGTGATGCACTGGATCAGCTTTGCACGATTGAATCGACGTATGAACTCGGCAATACGGTGAAGCTTTCGACAAAAGAGAGTGTTGATATTGAGGAGCTTGAGAAAACCGCGCGACTTATGATGCCGTGGCGTAAAGGACCGTTTGATCTGTTTGGATTGTTTATCGACACCGAATGGCGCAGTGATTTGAAATATAACCTTCTCCGTCCCCATTTTGACCTTCGTGGTAAAAAAGTCGCTGATATCGGATGCAACAATGGTTATTACATGTTTCGATTTCTTGAAGATTCTCCCGCAAAAGTGGTCGGATTTGACCCATCAGCCCTTTTTAAATGTCAGTTTGATCTCATTAACCATTATGTGAAAAGCGATATCGTGTATGAACTTCTCGGGGTGGAGCATCTTCCCTTTTATGAAGAAAAATTTGATGTCATTTTTTGTCTAGGGGTACTCTATCACCGAAGCGATCCGGTAGCAATGATCAAAGCATTGGGGCAGGGGTTGGCACAAGGGGGCGAGATATACCTCGACACCTTTATCATCGACGGAGATGAATCGGTTGCCCTGTGTCCTGAAGGGAGTTATTCCAAAATTACCAATGTCTATTTTGTTCCCACCCTTAAAGCGCTCAAAAACTGGTGTATCCGTGCAGGTTTTACCTCGTTTGAAGTGTTGGGCACAGTGGTGACGACATCGAATGAACAGCGTAAAACCGTGTGGATCGAATCCCAAAGCCTTGAAGATTTTCTCGATCCTGCCGATAATACCAAAACAGTAGAGGGGTATCCCGCACCAAAACGGGGGTACGTACGGATTAAAAAAGGATAAGTTTGGCTACAGAACAAAACAAAAACAGCGATGATTTACAGATGGTGGTCAATTCTAACATATCTCTCAATACGCATGAGAGAATTAATACCGTTTACAGTGGTGAGGTGGTAAAGCTCGAATCGGGATATGCTAAGGTCTCTTTGGATACCATCGAAACGATGCGCGCTGATGAATTAGGGTTGGTACACGGCGGATTTATTTTTAGTGCAGCCGATTTTGCGGCGATGGCGGCGGTCAATGAGCCGAATGTGGTTTTAGCCTCATGTAACTGTCTCTTTTTGGCTCCTGTGAGAGTGGGAGACAATGTCACGTTTGAAGCGACCGAACACCAAAAAGAGGGGCGGAAACGTAACGTCACTGTTCGTGGATTTGTTCATGATATTAAAGTATTCGAGGGGGAGTTTAAAACCGTCGTGACCGAACGGCATGTTCTCCGCCTTGATCTTATGAAAAACGTAGAGAAAGAGTCG
This sequence comes from Sulfuricurvum sp., assembly GCA_014764105.1. Lineage (GTDB taxonomy): Bacteria > Campylobacterota > Campylobacteria > Campylobacterales > Sulfurimonadaceae > Sulfuricurvum. Next base: position 24,709 of record JACXUF010000002.1, read on the forward strand.
TAAATCAGACGACTCTGAGCCAGTAGTCGACGTTTTGAAGCTCTTTTCCTACGCTGGTGGGATTACCGTGTCCTGGATAGAGTGTTTTATCCTCTCTCCATGTCGAAAATTTCTTTAAACTTTGACGCATTGCTTCGGAATCGGAGTAGGGAAAATCCCATCTACCGATCGATCCTTCAAATAAAAAATCCCCGCTAAAGATTGCATCGCCGATTTCAATCATCGAACACCCAGGGCAATGTCCCGGAAAATGGTGAAATTTTATTTTAATACCGCCGATTTCAAACGTTTGATCCCCCTCAACCTCAATATCGGGTGTAGAGGGGGGGAGTCCTGGCATCCATCCACTGCTTTGAAGCAGCATCACATCCCCTTTAGGGGAATACAGAGGGATATTTAGCCTCTTTTGGAGTTCGCTGTTGCTCCAAACGTGGTCGAAATGACCGTGAGTATTGAGGATTGCGATCGGATTTTGAACATTTGCCATGACCCATTCGGTTGCCCCCATCCCTGGATCGATAATGATCTCTTTGTTATCAATTTTGACAATATAGCAGTTGGTTTGATACTCCCCCATCGGGCGCTTTAGAATTTGCATATAGTTGCTCTTTTTTTAGTTCAATTTTAGCATAATACTTCCATGGAACTCTATCAAACCCTCGAAACCATTTTGACTACACCGACTCCGGATCAGAAAATTACCCTTTTTAAACAGTTTTACCCCCTCTATTTGGATGGGAAAATAGAACGCGACCCCTCCTATCCGAGAGTTGTTTTCGATCACCCCTCCTACAAAGATTTTTGTGTTTTAAGTGATCCCAAAGAGGTACCTAGACGTACCAAACTCAATACCCAAAGAGGACAGACGCTGCTGCTTCATGCGATAGCTCATATTGAATACAGTGCCATTGATTTGGCTTTGGATGCAGTCTACCGTTTTCGCGGATTGGGAGAAGGATTCGAACGTGATTGGCTAGAGGTTGCTGATGATGAAGTGCGCCATTTTGAGATGATTGTTTCGTTACTTCGAGAGCTGGGGAGTTTTTACGGTGAATATCCAGTACATGATGCATTGTTTGAATCCTCAATGCGTACATTGGATTTAATCGAGCGGATGGCAGTTGTCCCGCGATATTTGGAAGCGAACGGGTTGGATGCGACCCCGTTGATATTGAAAAAGCTCTATCCCTACCGAAGTGATCCAATGATAGCCAAAATTATGGCAGCTTTAAGGGTGATTTTAGACGAAGAGATCGATCACGTACGCAAAGGGGATGTGTGGTTCGAGTATGCGTGCGAGAGAGAAAATAAGCTCAAATCGTGTTATTTTGAGATCATAGAGAAACACTATCCTCAGAGCTTTCCCCGAAAAGTCGATGTCAATTTCACCGCACGCAAAGAGGCGGGATTTAGTGCAGAAGAGCTCTCGAAAATTTCGTTAACTTTGTGTTGATACTTTGTACAAAAAATTAGTTATAATACAAAATGTTAATACACGAATAAGGTTAAAGTGTGGGTCAATACGAGCTTATCACTCGATATTTAAGTGAATTTCTAAGCGAAGAAGTTCGCAAAACGGGGTTTAGAAAAGTCGTTGTCGGACTCAGCGGAGGGATTGATTCTGCTGTTGTGGCGGTACTAGCACATCGTGTGTTCGGAAATGATCTTTTGTGCGTGAAAATGCCCTCTCACTACTCTTCACAGAGTTCGCTGGATGATGCGGACGAATTGTGTGAGAGGTTTAATTTGCGTTCAGAAGTGCATAGCATCGAGCCGATGCTCAAAGGGTATGAGACTTCGGATATGTCGCCGTTGCGAATTGGAAATCTCTCTGCCCGTTTACGTATGGTAACACTGTTTGATATATCGGCGCGAGAAGGGGCGTTGGTTTTAGGGACGAGCAACAAAAGCGAACTGATGCTTGGATATGGAACCTTGTATGGCGATCTAGCCAGTGCACTCAATCCGATCGGTGATCTGTACAAAACTGAAATCTTTGAAATTGCCCGTTATCTAGGGATTCCATCTTCAATTATCGACAAACAGCCATCGGCCGATTTGTGGGCAGGGCAGAGTGATGAGAACGAAATCGGTTATCCATATAGTGAACTGGACCGTGTGTTAAAACGTTACGTCGAAGAGCGTCATACCCGCGAAGAGATGATCAACAGTGGAGAAAACTCCGAATTGGTTGATATGATAATCAGTAGAATCTATAAGAATCAGTTTAAACGGCGTATGCCATTGATAGCAAAATTGACCTCACGGACGGTTAATCACGATTTTAATTATCCTAGAGATATCACCTTATAAAGGAAAAACCATGAGTATCCCATTTTACCGTATTGAAGTCGGCGGAGATGAGCGTGAGAAAATTGATGAAGTTTTGGACGGGGAGGCTCCGAATATCATCGAAGATTTGGAAGCGGCATTCGAAGAGTACATTGGTGCATCGTATGCATTGGCAACCTCTCACGGCACGGCAGCACTCCATTTGGCGATGTTGGCAATCGACCTCAAGCGCGGAGACAAAGTAATCTGTTCCATTAACGCCTATCCAAACGTTCCAGAAGTGGTGCGTCATTTTGATGCAGAGCCGATTTTTATCGACATCGATCCAGATACTTTTACGATTGATTTGGATAAGCTCGAAGCCTATCTGAGCGAAAACAAAAGTAAAAAACTCAAAGCAGTGATCGTTTCACACGTTGCGGGGCAAAGTGTCGATTTAGACCGTTTGTACGAGATTGCCAAAGAGTATGATGTTAAGGTTGTCGAAGATGCTTCCGATGCCTTAGGTGCAACCTACAAAGGGAAAAAAATCGGCTCTACGGGTGCGGATATTACCTGTTTTGATTTTAGTCCCCATTTGCGTCGTAACGTCTGTAATGGTGGTATGTTGGTATGCGATGACGAAGAGATCATGGAGCGGGCCCGTTCGCTTCGTCACCATGCGATGGTGATTGAGGATGAAGGTCTCGGATACATTTACGACATCACTGATATCGGTAGCCAATACATGATGAGTCCACTCGATGCGGCAACGATTTTGGTACAGTTAGAGAAGCAAGACGAAAATATCGAACGCCAGCGTGAGATTGCCGAGATCTACAATGAGCGTCTTGCTGATGCGCCACATATCAAACTTCCGTATGCGAGTGATGAACACCCATATTCGCTCTATATTATCAAAGTGGATAAAAACCGTGATTCATTCGCACGCGAGTTGGCTGCACGGGGGATTGAGTGCGGATTACATTATATCCCACTCCATTTGTTGAGTTATTACAAGTCAAAATATTCTCTTCGCGTCAACGATTTTCCGGTAGCGTTGCGCAGTTATCAACAAATTCTCTCAATCCCGAATTATGTAGCGCTTAGTGATGAGGAGATCGAAGAAATTTGTGACGCAATTTTGGATGTAGCTTCTACCCGCGTTTGAAACGTTTTTTGGTGCAGTGGGGTGAACAGTATTTGTATCACCCTACGCTCGTGCAAAAAATTCTCTCTGTAGCCCTTTTACCAATCAGCTTTTTGTATTGTCTTGGGGGATCAATCCGTTATCGCCAAACCAAACCCAAAAATTACGGAATCTCGGTAGTCAGCGTCGGTAATCTGATTGTTGGCGGGAGCGGTAAAACTCCTGTCGTAAGTGAATTGGCTCGTTATTTTAAAAAACCGGCGATTGTTTTGCGGGGGTATGGCAGAGAGAGTCATGGGATGGTGGTCGTCAAAGATCGAGATATTTTGTGTGATACTAAAATCAGCGGGGATGAAGCGATGGTATATGCGACCACGCTCCCCCATGCGGTAGTCATCGTGAGCGAGATCCGTGAGCGTGCTATCGCCGAAGCGGTATCGATGGGGTGCGATGTCGTTTTGCTCGATGACGGATATGGTAAACACGGGATCAAAAAGCTCGATATTATTATCGATGTTCCGACTCCCAACCCATTTTGTCTCCCCAGTGGAGCATATCGCGAGATGCTCTGGAGAGGCAAAGAGGCGATTGTGATTCGAGAAGGGGAGCATTTTCACCGCCATATCCGGATTCATAATGAAACTGGAAAAATGGTCTTGGTAACCGCCATTGCCCGTCCGGAGAGATTGGACCCCTATTTACCCGATGTTATCGATAAGATCTATTTCGAGGACCACCACTTTTTTACCAAATGGGAACTTGAAGAGATCTTAGCCCAAAGCGGTGCCGATAGTTTGCTGGTTACTCAGAAAGACTTTGTTAAAATAGCATCCTTTAAACTTAGCCTCTCTGTAATGGAACTCTCCATCGATTTAGATCAGACATTGATACGTACAGTAAAGGAATATGTAGATGCAGCACAAAATTGATACCGTAAGAACGTTGATGGACGCGATGCCGTTCATCAAAAAGTTTCGTGATGAGATCGTCGTTATCAAATATGGCGGATCGGCTCAAAACTCTGAAGAACTCAAAGCCAAATTCGCTCAAGATATCGTATTGCTCCACCTTGTCGGGGTGAAAGTAGTAATCGTCCACGGTGGCGGGAGCCGTATCTCTCAGCTTCTCTCTGATTTGAAAATTCCGACTGAGTTTATCGATGGTGAGCGGGTGAGCACCCCTGATGTGATGCGGATTGTCGAGATGGTACTTAGTGGTGAGATCAACAAAGAGATCACTTCACTCCTTAATTCCTACGGCGCCAAAGCGATTGGTATCAGCGGAAAAGATGCCCATTTTCTCCGCGCCAAACCCAAAGACGAAGTGAAGTTCGGTCTTACTGGTCGGGTAGAGAGTGTTAATGCGGATGTGATTCATAACCTCTTGCGCGAAGGGTTCATCCCTGTCATTGCTCCGATCGGTTCTGATCCGATCGTGGGTCATCCAGGATACAACATCAACGCCGATTTAGCCGCATCGGCGGTCGCGGCGGCGATCGGCGCATGCAAAGTGATCTTTATGACCGATACCCCGGGTGTATTGAGTAAAGAAAAAGAGCTGTTTTCGTCTCTCAGTGAAGCGCAGATCAAAGCACTCAAAGCGGACGGGACGATTAGTGGTGGGATGGTACCGAAAGTCGATTCGTGTCTCGAAGCGGTCGATGCGGGAGTGCCGAAAGCACATATTATCGATGGGCGAATTGAACATGCGATTTTGCTCGAAATGTTTACCTCTGATGGGGTAGGGACGCAGATTACGCTGTAGCCCTTAGCGATACTGCTTTGCAATCCCAATAAAGGTGCAGTAGAGCTTTGCCCCTTTAGATCTTCCACAAGGTTAAAAATAACCCCTTATAGATAATATACCCCACAAAGGCTGTCCCTAGCGCGACCATTCCAAACAGCCATGCAATATTATATCCTCCCAAGAGGATCGCCATCGTCGCCACGGCTCCTAGAACCATAAAAAGGGCATTTAAGATATTGTTGGCGGCGATGATACGTGAACGTGCCTTAGGTACACTACGTTTCTGAATCAAAGCATACAGCGGGACACTGTACAACCCGCCGAAGATCCCAAGTAGTGTCACATCAGCTACGATCCGCCAAAAATAAAGATTGTGCAACAATGCCCCATCAGATTCAAACGTTCCTATTCCCCATGCAAAATCAACCCCTGCAACTGCCATTCCGATCCCTCCGGTAACGACGATACTGTAGCGGACATGGTGATGGCTGAGCCGATCACACAATGCCGATCCGACACCGATCCCCAACGTAAAGAGGGTGAGGAACAGCGTCACTGTCTCCTCACTCCCCATCAAAATATCTTTTACCAATATGGGGAACTGCGAGAGGAGCAACGCCCCGTAGAGCCAAAACCACGATATCGCCAAAATCGCCAAAAAAACGAGGCGATCTCGATACGCTAGAGCCATTGCATCCATGGTATGTTTCCAAAACCCTATTTGAAACGGCTCTTCCCGATACGGTGGTGGTGCGGAGGGGATAGATCGGCTAAAGAGGTAGCCAATCACGGCGACCATCAATGCAACAGATGAAGCTATCACTTCGCCGTTGGGGATTGCAGCGAGGGCACCACCCGCAATCGTCCCGAGTAAAATCGCCCCAAATGTTCCCGACTCGATGAGGGCATTCGCCCCGATCAGCTCACCTTGTTGCATATGTTGTGGAATAATAGAGTATTTGATCGGACCAAAAAGGGTAGAGTGCATTCCCATCCCAAACACAACGAGTAAAAGTGTCGTAAATGAGTGGGTGGCAAATCCCACCACTGCGACGATCATCATGATGATTTCCCACACTTTTACGATCTGTGCAAGGCGTGCTTTATCGAGCCGATCGGCAATCTCCCCCGATAATCCTGAGAAAAGAAAAAATGGGGCGATAAAAATCGCTCCGATCAGTGGAGCGAGAAGGGGAGAGGATATTGATGTCCATTGGGCCGCTTGAAACGTGAAGAGCACCGCGAGTGTATTTTTATAGAGATTATCGTTGAACGCCCCTAAAAACTGCGTCCCGAACAATGGGGCAAAACGTTTGGAACGAAAGAGATAAAACGGTGTACTCATGCCTCTGCCGCCATCGATTTGAGGGTAACGTAATCGGTTTTACCGGTACCTAAAATGGGGATAGCATCGACATAAACGATTTTTTTAGGGACGGCAATTTCAGGGTATCCCCCTGCGCGTGCGGCTTGTTGGAGGATATCACGCTTAAGCCCTCTGTCGGTGGTAAAAAGGACGAGTGCCTCCCCTCTGGACTCATCGTTTTGGGATGATGTGGCGTGAAAATGGCTTGGAGAAGCGCTGAGGGCGAGTTTCTCGACCGATTCGAGCGAGATCATCTCTCCGGCAATTTTTGCAAACCGTTTTACCCGCCCTGTAATTCGGACAAATCCTTCATCATCGATGGTGACGATATCCCCTGTATCGTACCACCCCTCTCCGGCATCAGAATTGGGTTTTTCAAGAAATCCTGGACGCTCAGCGCGTAGATAACCGCTCATCACATTGGCACCTTTAACGTGTAAAATTCCCCCATCATTGATCCCGGGAACTGCGATGAGTTTTGCCTCTATCCCTGGTAAAATTTGCCCAACGCTGCCACTTCGGTAGGCCATCGGCGTATTGACCGCGATGACTGGAGCCATTTCGGTCGCCCCGTACCCCTCGAAAATCCGTATTCCAAATTTCTCAAACCACAGCTCTTGGACACTCGCGGAGAGCTTTTCTGCCCCTGCAACCACGTAGCGGAGACGGTAAAAATCGTATGGGTGGGCATAGGCGGCATAGTGGTTCAAAAAGGTGCTTGTTCCAAAGAGGATTGTACAGGAGCGATCATACGCAATCTCAGGGATAACCCGATAGTGTAGGGGTGACGGATACAAAAAGAGACGTATCCCTCCCAAAATTGGCAACAGTGTCCCCACTGTAAATCCGAACGAGTGAAAAATAGGTAAAGCATTAAGCACTTTGTCCTCGGTAGAGAAATCAACGATGGCGCGGATTTGAGCGATGTTTGCCAAAATCGCTTCATGAGAGAGGACAACCCCTTTGGGTTTACCCTCAGAGCCCGAGGTAAAGAGGATGACACACGCAGAGGTGGGATCGGATTTGACTCGAACAACATTGGGGAAAAAGCGAGCATATCCCATCAACCAGAGCTTATCCATTGCCCCCATCTCACCTTTGAGGTCTTCGAGGTAGAGGAGTTGGACATTTTTCAATGCACCTAATTTCGTTTCAAGTTTGCCTTGTTCCACAAATGCTTTTGAGGTAATGATTGTTTGGATCATTGCCCCCTCACACGCACTTTGCAATCCGTCGCTTCCGGCGGTAAAATTGAGCATAGCAGGGGTCCGCCCAAACGCACTAAGCCCTAAAATTAGAGCCAGTGCTGGAACCGCTGTTGGCATCAATACTCCCACCGCTTCTCCACGTTGCGTATGTGGGATTAAAATCCGTCCGAGACCGAGCGTCATGGTGAGGAGTTGGCGATAGGTGTATTCGATTTGTTTGGTATCTTCGATGATCTTTCGTGAGGCACCGTACATAGCTATGGCATCGACAAATGCCCCATAGATATCGTTCGGACGGCGTGATTCGAAAAGAGATTTTTGCAACAGTGTCCGCATCGCTTCACCCGCTTTTGCTCGTCGTTGATGTGCGCTTCCCCCCTCAGAGATGCTTAGGCGTGTCGGAGTACAGTAGGTGATGGTGATTTGAGGAAACCAGCGAGTTGGATGATCACTCCCCATGCGTGAAAGGGTACTAAACGTCGCCCCCTCGATAATCACAGGATGGATCGTTGCTTCGGTTTTAACCGTCACAAACGCTGATCCCTCATAAATCTTCATTAAACTTCCTGTCGTCGTAATCCGCCCCTCAGGAAAAATAACGACAGGACGACCGCTTTCGACCAGACGAATAATCTGTTTGATTGCCATCGGATTAGCAGGGTCAACAACGAGATACTCGCCGAGAGAGAGAAACATCCGAACCAACGGTCGTTTAGCGATTTCAGTATTAACAACAAAAACCGGTTCAATCGGAAGCACTAGCCCCAAAATCAACCCGTCCAAAAACGACTGATGGTTGGCGATGATAATGGTGTGGTCATCTTCGCGCTGAAATTCACCGACCACTTTGAGCCGAAATAAAAGACGGACGATCACATATAAAATCGCTTTAATCATTTGTTTTTCCTTGTAACTGATGTTGCCCACTTTACGTTCATAGCTCGCTAAGTGGCAGGGACAAATCTCCCTACAACCCCCTAACTTTCGGATATGGCAGAAACTAGCTTTTTTGCTCTTGATGTCATCAAGTGCGTAAGGTAAGCTTGTAAACTACATCTAAAGCAATTTTCGAACCGCTTTTGAGGTTATGTAATAAAGTTTAATCATCTGAAATAGAAATCTTTGTCACTCTAAGCGTTGCGTGATTGCGCCTTTGGTATAATCACGAAAATTTTACAAAGTGGCACCGATGAAATTTATTGAAACACGCGGAAACGACGGAAGTCATCCACAACAGGTTACTTTTTCAGAGGCAATTTTAAGCCCGATCGCATCGTTTGGAGGACTGTATGTCCCGAGTGAATTGCCAAATTTGGGTGAAGCGTTCCTCTCTAAACATTTAAATTCTAGCTATAAAGAATTGGCAAAGGATGTACTCACAACACTTGCAATCGATATTGAGGGTTCTGTAATCGATGAAGCACTTTCACTCTATGATAAGTTCGACGATCCAACCAATCCTGTTCCGGTTGTCAAAGTTCGCGATGATTTGTATGTGAGCGAACTCTATCATGGTCCGACCCGTGCGTTCAAAGATATGGCGCTCCAACCTTTTGGAGTGGTTCTCAGCTCGATCGCCCAAAAACGGGGTGAAGAGTATCTGATTCTAGCGGCAACAAGTGGCGATACGGGTCCTGCAGCGTTGGAAACTTTTAAAAACAGAGCAAACGTTCGTGTCGCGTGTCTTTATCCAGATGGGGGAACCTCAGATGTCCAACGCCTCCAAATGGTGACCGAAGATGCACAAAATCTGAAAGTGATCGGGATCAAAGGGGATTTTGATGATGCACAAAGTGCATTGAAAAAGCTCTTAGCCTCTCAAACGTTCAAAGATGCCCTAAAGGTGAAAAATATCCTCCTGTCAGCGGCAAACTCGGTCAACTTTGGACGGATTATTTTCCAAATCATCTATCATATCCATAGCTATCTCGAACTGGTTCGCCAAAACGTTATTGCGATGGGTGAAAAAGTCTATCTTGATATTCCGAGCGGGAATTTCGGAAATGCCCTTGGGGGGTATTATGCCTATAAAATGGGGTTGCCGGTTGAGAAGATTATTATCGCATCGAATGAAAATAATGTTCTCACACGCCTCATTAATACAGGTAAATACGATCTGCGTGGTGAGAGCGTCATTGCCACAACATCGCCGGCAATGGATATTTTGATCTCCAGTAACGTTGAACGCGTTTTGTTTGATCTTTTCGGTGCGGAACGTACCAAAGAGCTTATGGTGAGATTGGAAACAAACCGTTTTTATGCCCTCACGGATGATGAGACGATGAAGATTCAAAATCTTTTTGCGGCGGATTATTGTAACGGTGCGGAAGGAAAAGCGTATATAAAAGAGGCATTCGATAGCGGTTATCTGATGGATCCACATACAGCGACCTGTTTCAAAGCGTACGACTGCTGTGCGACGAAACCGATAAAAACGATTGTCTATTCAACGGCGGAATGGACAAAGTTCTCTCCAACGATTGCTAATGCTTTGAGTGGAGAAAAGGGGTCAAGTGACATCGATGCGTTGAATGCTATCAGTAAAACAGCCAATACTCCAATCCCCGCAATGATCAAAGGGTTGTTTACTAAGCCGATCACACAACCCACTGTCATTAAAAAAGAGGATATCGAAAAAGAGATCCTCTCCTTTTTGGATTAATTACTCTTTTTTCGATTTATGTTGATGGAGTGCCATCTCCATCAATTTTATCTCCTCATCTCCCCACACCAATATTTTTTTCGATGTCGTTAAATCGGGCTGTTTCGTAGTTGTGTATTGTATTGAAGAGAGTATATGTTTGATGCAGTTGATACGGGCTTTTTTCTTGTTGTCGGATCGGATGATGACCCACGGAGCATTTCCAGTATGGGAAGCTCGAAGCATTGAATATTTCATTTCGGTATATTTTTCCCATAAATCTTGAGATTTTGCATCGACAGGTGAGAGTTTGTATTGTTTCAGCGGATCAGTTTTGCGCTCTTTGAATCGGCGCGCTTGTTCAGCTTTGGAAACTGAGAAATAAAATTTAAAGAGGATAATCCCCGAAGAGACGAGCATATGTTCGAATTCGCCCACTTGATTTAAAAATTCCTGATGCTCCTGAGGTGTACAAAATCCCATGACAGGTTCAACTCCGCCACGGTTGTACCAACTCCGGTCAAACAATACGATTTCACCAGCACTCGGGAGATGTTTTGAATAACGTTGGAAATACCATTGGGTTTTTTCGACATCGGAGGGTTTATCAAGAGCGACAATTCGTGCACCACGGGGGTTGAGATGTTCAGTAATCCGTTTGATTGTTCCCCCTTTACCGGCTGCGTCACGCCCTTCGAAGATCATGAGGACTTTGAGCCCTTTGTCTTTGACGTAATTTTGGAGTTTCAGGAGTTCGATTTGGAGTTTTTTGAGTTCCTTTTCGTATTCTAAAACCGATTTTTTAACCCATACGGGGATACGCTCCTCTTTTTGACTTTTTAAGTGGCGCTCTTTTTGATTCTCTTCTTTGGTTTTGCGACGATCATCGTGGATAACCTTTTTGAGATTTTCGGTTTCGATGATTTCGGCTTTTGCCATTGCACTCTTTACACTCATGATTTACTCCAGTAGTTTTTTTATTGTAGCGTTGATTCGATTAAATCGTCAAGTTTAGTGATTTCATGAGTGGATGCAAAGCATGAATATTCACCGCAAATCATAAACGATTTGAGGGTTTCACCGTCTTATTGCACCACAAACAATGAAGACAAAAACTTTCTACAGTCTAATTCACACATAAATACTTTTTGTATAGAATTATCATCATTTTGACGACTAAGCTGAAAAATATTAACAATATTTCTCTTTCGGCTTTGATGCAGTTTTGTGTGATACAATTAAGAAGTGATATTATTGTGAGGTGCTTTAATGCGTTATATATTTGCTTTTATGATGTCAATAAACCTTTTGGCAGTAGGGTTTTTGCAGCCAGAAGAGGCTTTTAAACCAAAAGTATCCATGATCGATGATGCTATGGTTGGAGTTGAAATCGAGCTAGGAGATCAGATTTATATCTATGCTGACAAGCTCAAAGTCGAAGATGCCGATCCCAAAGACGGAATCGACTTTGCATCGATAACGATGGCAAATCCGGTAGAGCACGAGGGGGAAAAAGTTTTTGAATCTTCCCCATCAATTCGGATTAAGCTTGGAAAGAGTGGAGAGATTTCAGGTCTCAAAGAGATCAAAATCAAACTCTCCTATCAGGGATGTTCAGCGGCGGGGCTTTGTTATGAGCCGATGAGTACGGTGTTGAGTGTAGAGATCGCGACCGATAAATTGCCAAGCAGCGACAAGGCAGCAAATCCGATTTTAAAAGCCCCTGCGGTTGAAACGGCAGCATTGGAGGCAACGACTGCTAAAGCCAAAAAAGTGGAACAGAAAAGTGAAAAAATCTCCGAAACCGATCAAATCGCTCAGGTTATCGAAGGGGGAAGTCTTTGGTTTATTGTTTTGAGTTTCTTTGGATTCGGACTATTGTTAGCGTTAACCCCGTGTGTTTTCCCTATGATTCCTATCATCTCTTCTATCATCGTTTCGCAAGGGGGGATTGGAACAAAGCGCGCGTTTTGGCTCTCGGTAGTGTATGTTCTCTCGATGGCGGTAGCCTATACGATTGCAGGGATTGTGGCGGGGCTTTTTGGGGCTAATCTCCAAGCGGCATTTCAAACGCCGTGGATCATTACACTGTTCTCTTTGATTTTTGTTGTTTTGGCAATGTCAATGTTTGATCTCTTTGAACTTCAAATTCCGAACGCTATTCAGGCGAAAATTACTCAAATCAGCGGTCAACGCAGCGGTGTGATCGGTGTAGCAATTATGGGATTTCTATCAGCATTGATAGTGGGACCGTGTGTTGCTGCACCGCTTGCAGGAGCCCTTATCTATATTGGTCAGACGGGTGATGCACTCCTTGGTGGCGTGGCGTTGTTTGCCCTCAGTATCGGTATGGGGATACCGCTTATAGCCGTTGGAACGAGTGCCGGAAAATTCATGCCTCGTCCGGGGGAATGGATGGATACGGTTAAGTCGATTTTTGGTGTGATGTTAATTGGTGTCTCGATTTGGATGATCAGCCGTATTTTGGATGAGAATGTCTCAATGATGTTGTGGGGGGTGTTGGCGATATTTGTCGCAATCAATATCGGAGCGTTGGAGCCAATTCGCATGCGATGCTTCAAATTCGGAGGTGCAAACAAAAAAGCACTTGGAGTAATTATCTTACTTTACGGTATGTCGTTGTTGCTTGGCGGTATGGGCGGAGCAAAAGATCCTCTCCACCCTCTTGATCCTTTTTTACCGAATAAAACCGCTGTAACTGCTGAGGAGGCAAGCAAGCACAGAGTGTTTGAAAAAATCACCTCGATCGAAGAGTTGGACGCTATTTTAGAAGAAAACAAGGGTAAAAAAATCCTCGTCGATTTTTATGCCGATTGGTGCAGTGCGTGTCAAGAGATGGAGGAAAAAACGTTCAGTGATGTAGCGGTTAAAACGGCAATGGATGAGTACGTTTTGGTTCAGGTTGATTTGACAGCAAATGACGATGCAGCAAAAGCGATCAGTTCTAAATACGGCATTTTCGGTCCCCCAGCAATTGTGTTCTTTGATGAGAATGGTACACGTCTCAAAAGTGCAGACATCGTTGGATTTAAAGAACCGCAAGAGTTTTTAGACCATTTAGGAGGGATTAAATGAGTAAAACAGTATTGGCTTTATCTCTGTTGGCAAGTTATCTATTTGCCGAGGTTAAATGGGCATCGTCGTATGATGCGGCAATGACTCAAGCGATAAAAGAGAAGAAAAAGGTGATGGTGATGCTCTCGCGCGAAGGGTGTCCGGCATGCGAATATATGAACGATATCGTATTTGAAGAGAAAATGGTAGAGAATGAAATCAATAAATATTTTGTCCCCGTCTATTTGGATATTCATAAAGATTTTATCCCTGAAGGGTTAGGGTATATTGGGACACCAACGTTTCATTTTTTGGACAGCAAAGGGAAAAAAATCGGTCGTCATGACGGCGGAGCGAATGTACCGACATTTATGGGAATTTTAGGGAAGATGAAAAAATAGAGATTGGTTACTG
>JACXUF010000171.1 GCA_014764105.1 Sulfuricurvum sp.
GCTGTTTTTCCAGTACCCGTTTGAGCTGCACCGAGAATATCGCGCCCTCGCAAAACGAGAGGAATCACCTCTTTTTGGATCAGTGTTGGTTCAGTATAACCGATTTTACTGAGGGTATCAAGGAGGCTCATATTAAGCCCTGAAGTCGTAAATGACATAAAACCTCTACCTTTTTGGTATTTTATTGTTGAATGTTACCATTTTAACGTTTCAAACCACCCCGCTTTGGCATTTTTTTTGATACGATTCCACAACTAAAATCTGGAGTATTGAGTGAAGGCTATCGCCATTTTAATCACTTGTATCACATTCGGATGGAGTGCTGTTACAACCGGTACCGTGCTCGACAAAAAAACGTCCAAGCCGATCGTATCGGCTATCGTCGTCGCAGGAGCTAAAGAGTACCGAACCGATGAAAACGGAACATTTCGTATCCCCCAAACCTCGATAATAGGGGTTCGAGCCATCGGATATGAACGTAAATTCTACAAAAGCAACGGAAAGATATATCTCGATCGAGTTACCCCCAAAGCTCTTTACCTCTCCAGCTTCGGAGCCACCAGCTCCAAACTGATGGGAAATGCCAAACATCTGATCAATACGACCGAAATCAATGCACTCGTCATCGATATCAAAATGGATCGGGGACAAATCGCATTTAAAACAGCCCATCCGATTGCCAATAAAATCGGAGCTCAAGAGGTGATTTTGTTCAAGGACCTCCCGAAATTCGTAGCCGATTTGAAAAAAGAGGGGATTTATACCATCGCCCGTATCGTATCGTTTAAAGATACCCCTTACATAATCGCCCATCCACAATATGCCGTAAAAAAGACGGATGGAACATTGTTTAAAGACAAAGAGGGGCTTTACTGGATCGATGCGTCCCATAAAGAGCCATGGAAATATATCATCGACATCGCCGAAGAGTCCGCCAAGGCGGGGTTTGATGAGATCCAATTCGATTATGTCCGCTTCCCCGACCGCAAAGGGATCAAATTTGCCGTCGAAAACAATCAAGCCAACCGTGTACAAGCAATCAGCGGATTTTTGGAAAGTGCACGCAAGCGTCTTATCCCCTACAATGTTTTCGTTTCTGCAGATATTTTCGGCTATGTGAGCTGGCATGATGCCGATATCGAAATAGGCCAACGGGTAGATGCACTCGCACCGTTTGTCGATTACCTCTCTCCAATGCTGTATCCAAGTGGATTCAATGCCGGAATCCCAGGATACCCCAATCCGGTAGCGGCAAACTACGAAATTGTCAAACACTCACTCGACAAAGCACTTGAAAAATCGGGAGGTTCACCCCTCTCCTATCGCCCTTGGCTTCAAGCGTTTCGAGACTATGCGTTTGATCTACGCATCTATGGAGAAAAAGAGATTCGAGATCAGATCCGCGCAAGTGAAGATTTCGGTAGCTGCGGATGGATTTTGTGGAATCCGCGCAACGTGTACACCGCTGCAGGGTTGATTCGCCTCAACCAAAACGTCACTGAAAACGATGCACACAATCCGCAAAATCCTCTCAAACCCGCTTCATGATCGATGCTTCAAACACTCCATACACTCCCCATCGAGGAGCAGATCCTCTCGATTCAAAAAAGCCCCTCAAAACATAACCGTCTCATCCTCCAAGCCCCTCTTGGTCATAGAAAAACCACAGCAGTTTCTCTATTGATTCATCTCCACTCTCTCCCTCACGCCATCCGATACAGATCATGCATGATATGGTCAGATTTTGGAATAGTTCGTACTCCAATGTCAAAAAAAGAGCTCAAAGGGAGCTATACCAAATACTACAGACCTGATAATTCCTCCTAGACTCAAGCGACCACCAAAACAAAAAAACAGATGTGATCAATCGTTTGTGAAATAATTTTTATCTGATGTTACCCACTTTACGTTCATAGCTCGCTAACTGACAAAGACAAATCTCCATACAACCCCTTAAAGCTTGCCATATCTTTTGGATATGGCAGAAAACTCCCCTTTTTGCCCTTGATTTCATCAAGTGCGTAATGACAGTTTATATCTCATAATAATGGGGCTGATAGGCTTGATCAAGTTCGGAAAGTTTCATTCCGAATAAGCCTCTCATTTTCTCTTCAATATCCCCCCA
>JACXUF010000172.1 GCA_014764105.1 Sulfuricurvum sp.
TTTTGCCCTTGATTTCATCAAGTGCGCAAGGTCAGTTATTAAAAAAGAAAAGCATATATACCTTAGTCTAATACACTAAACTTTTTTGATACTTCTTGCATTATTAATTTCATTTTGATACAATCCTCTTTGAAAAACTTTATATCAATACACTAAAGGATGTGTCACATGGCAAAACATCAGTTCCAGACTGAAGTCTCACAAATCTTACACCTCATGATTCACTCTTTGTACTCCAACAAAGAGATCTTTGTCCGTGAGTTGGTTTCTAATGCTTCGGATGCTCTCGACAAACTCAATATGCTCGTCCTCACCGATGAAAAATACAAAGGGGTCGACTTCGCTCCGCGCATCGACATCGTGATCGACAAAGAGGGCAAAACTCTCACCATCAGCGACAGCGGTATCGGGATGAACGAAACCGACCTCGTCGAAAACCTCGGAACCATCGCCAAATCGGGAACCAAAGCATTTTTAGAACAACTCAGTGGCGATCAGAAAAAAGATTCCAAACTCATCGGTCAGTTCGGGGTCGGTTTCTATGCGTCGTTTATGGTAGCCGATAAAGTAGAGGTTATTTCACGCAAAGCGGGTGATGAGAACGCCTACAAATGGTCATCCATGGCAGGAAGCGAATATGAGATCGAGCCTGCATCACGCGATAGCCACGGTACATCGATCATCATGCACCTCAAAGAGGACGAGAGTGAATTCCTTGATAGCTGGCGTATCGAGAACATCATCAAAAAATACTCCAACCATATCCCTTTCCCGATCTTTATGGACAAAGAGGAGTGGGTAGCACCGGCTGAGGGTGAGGAAAAAGGTCATAACAAAACCGTTAACAAACAGATCAACAAAGCCAACGCATTGTGGACAATCTCAAAATCGGATATTTCGGACGAAGAGTACAAAGATTTCTACTCCAGTATCGCCCACGATTCAGGTGAACCGATGATGTGGATGCACAATCGTGCGGAGGGGACGCTCGAATACACTACCCTCTTCTACGTACCATCCAAAGCACCGATGGATATGTACCGCGTCGATTATCAAAGCGGTATCAAACTCTACATCAACCGTGTCTTTATCACCGACGATGAAAAAGAGCTGATGCCAACATATCTCCGTTTCCTGCGCGGGGTGATCGACTCTGCCGACCTCCCGCTCAACGTAAGCCGTGAGATCTTGCAAAGCAACAAAGTGATGAGCAAAATCAAAAACGCTTCGGTCAAAAAAGTGCTCGGTGAATTCGCCAAACTATCCGAAACAGACGCTGAAAAATACGATGCGTTCTACAAAGAGTTCGGAAACGTCCTCAAAGAGGGGCTTTACAGCGATTACGGCAACCGTGAGAAAATCTTGGAGCTTCTCAAACTCAACACCCTCAACAGTGCAGAACCGGTAATGTTCAGCGAGTTTGTGAAAGGTGTGGACGAAGAGAAAAAAGAGATCTACTACATTACGGCAAAAATGTCCCTCCAAATGCTCAAAAACTCTCCTAGCCTAGAGCGTTTCAAAGCTAAAGGGATCGATGTGTTGGTACTCAACGAAGAGATCGACACAATCGTATTCCCGATGATCACCGAGTACAATGAGTACAAATTCGTGAACGTCACCGATGCGAAACTCGAAGAGTCCGAAGAGGAGAAAAAAGAGCACGAAGAGAAAGCAAAAAGCCTCGAGGGCTTTGTCGCTCAGCTCCAAAACGCTTTGGGTGAGAACGTATCGAAAGTCGAAACGACATTTGATCTCACCGAGTCTGCTGTGTGTCTGAAAATCGACAAAGAGGATCAAGGATACATGATGGCACAGATGATGAAACAGTTTGGGCAAATGGGTGGGGATTTCCCAGCTCCGAAACCGATCCTCCAAATCAACCCGAATCATGAGTTGATCAAAAAACTCTCTGATAGTGCCGACATGAACCTCATCGATGATGCGGCGCATGTTCTCCTAGACCAAGCAAAACTCTATGAGGGTGAGACACTTACGGATACCACAGGATTTATTGCTAGACTCAATCGTATTATGGCTAAAGCACTATGATGATTCCATAGAATCCCCATATCAGTGGGGATTTCCTTTTTTGTCGCAATTAGAGAAATTATT
>JACXUF010000173.1 GCA_014764105.1 Sulfuricurvum sp.
AACTCTTCGGGCTATGAGCGTAAAGTGCGTAACATCAGTGAGTAACTGAGTTTACTCACCTTTTACAAAAGTGTGTTCGATCAATACATAAACCAAATCATTTCGATACGACTCATCGATCACCGTAAAATTATCTATTTTTCGTTGCGTCAGTACGGTAATCTGCTGATCCGTTTGTGTTTGGCTTGCCTGAGTATTTTTGGAGACAGAGGTGATAGAGCGAACATCGCTTTTGAGCTGAGTGGCAATATCGTTGAGCGCTTTGGTTTTAGCCTCCAAAAAACTCTTCCCCACCCCTACTCCATACACTTTGGTGACAGTCATCATCGGATGTTCAAGGGCATATTGGGGAGGGGGTTCTTGGGGACTAAACCAGTCAAAGAGCCAAAATCCATAAATGGTTTGAGCACTTATCCACAACACCAACACAAATTTAATCATCACCTTACTCTCAATATCTCGGTAAAACGAGATCTCCCACTTCGATCGCATTATTATGATCTTCGTCATCCATCACAATCCATGCGTAATTTTCCATGATCTGATTAGATACCGTTGCGGTACCAATCCGCACCTTGTTGGTTATGGTTTTAGCTTCGATTTCGTCTTTGAAAATCACCTCTTTGTAAAGAACCACTTTTTGAGACTCGTACAGCCCCTCATTTTTCCCCATATTGATCAGAAAAATCATCTCATCGCTATCTTTTACCGAGACTTTTTTGCTCACCACCAACCCCTCAGGAGCTACGTCATTGGCAATCTGTTTGAAAATCCGATTTAGGTTATGCTGAATCGATTCGACGTATCGATAGCGCTCGATTCCAGACCTGTATTTTCCGGCTATCGAATAGGATGACTCATCATCCGAATGAAAATATTTTTTCTCACCACTAGGTGATGTTAATTCGCCGACCAACGCTGTTTGAAGTGTATATGTCCAATAGGGATCGGTGTAATAGCTTTCATCTTTGACGTAAGAGCCTTTATCGGTTTTAATCACCCGTTTACGCTCAATATACTGTGATGGGGTGAATTTTTGTCGAGAACTGATGTTATGGAGTGTCAATTTGAGACGATACGAACCGTTCTGATCGAGTTTAAAGACCTGTTTTTCGTTATTGTATACCAAAAAATAGTCTTTTAATATGCCCTCGTAATCACCCCATTGTCCGCTATCTACACCAATATTCGGGTTTAAAGAGGGTCTTTTGACTTTGAAATTGGCTTTCATCTCATCGATAATGCTCACCGATGAGACATCTTTGTACTGATAAAGGTCTATTTTCGTTTTTGTCCCACACCCTGCCCAAAAAAACAGTGTGAATAGGGTTAGAAAAAGACTATTTAGCCGTCTCACGGTCGAGCTCTCCGATCACTTTATCCATCATCTTCTGATGAGAGTCATTCGAGTGTGTAGCGCATCCCGAGAGTAACAACATTGCCAACACCATTAGAGTTTTGTAAATCATTGTCATTTCTCCGAATTATCAAGCTCTTTCCACACTTGAGTTGCTTGAAACTTTTGCCAAAGGGCATCTTCATTTTTTAACGAAGAGGAGATTGTTTTTTTCAACTCTTGATTCGTAGAAGCACTATCAAGTACGTATAGGGTGTACATTACACCCGTTTCACTGTCTACATAAAGTCTCTTTTGTTGCGATTGTCTGAGTGTTACATCGGCGATTTGCTTGGTTGCGTACTGGATCGCATGATCGATGCTCTGATTTTCACCGCCCCCCAGCTCCTGTGTCGCCCGTTTGAACATATCTTTGACACGCAACTCCATTTGGCGTGCCAATTCACCTCTCGCTACCGCCGAGGCTTCAATCCGTTGCAGTTCGACATCTCCCGCTTTGTTAGGTTTTGCCGATCCAGATGCGGCATATTTATCACCCAAAACCGTCGGCTCTTGATACCATTGCGGCAATGCGTTCAAGCTATTTCGAGACTCAGGGCTCTTTGTACATCCGCTCAATCCCAAAAGCACCAAACAAATCCCTAGCCATACCCCTTTTTTCATGTTCACTCCTCATTAAAATCTGATGTTACGCACTTTACGTTCATAGCCCGTAAAGCATCAGGGACAAATCTCCCTACAAC
>JACXUF010000174.1 GCA_014764105.1 Sulfuricurvum sp.
TAATCAAAACAGATGCCTAAAATGCAATCGTTTAACTCAAACTCTCAAAGCTATGCTGGTTTTGGGATGGTATGAGGGGAAGATGCGCAAGGGGCTCTTGCGATAATAATTTATGGTAAAAGAAGTCTAATGATGCAATATGATGTTATCGTTGTCGGCGGTGGACACGCCGGAATCGAAGCCGCACTCGCTTCAGCCCGTATGGGACAAAATACGCTAATGGTGTCGATTTTAGCCGAGCAGGTGGGGGCGACAAGCTGTAATCCCGCCGTCGGTGGACTGGCAAAAGGGCATTTGGTGCGTGAACTTGATGCTCTCGGTGGTGAGATGGGTTTGCTTACTGATGAGGCAGGTATCCAGTTTCGTATCCTCAACACTACCAAAGGTCCCGCCGTTCGTGGAAGTCGTGCGCAGATCGATATGGATCGCTACCGCATCATCGCTCGCAATACCATCCTCACCACCCCTAACATGTCGCTGATCCAAGAGACGGTTACCTCTCTCATCATCGAAGACTCCACAGTGGTCGGTGTCCGCACCCATTTGCTCAATGAATATCGTGCTAAAAAGGTGATTTTGACAACGGGGACGTTTCTAAACGGGGTTGTCCATATTGGAGAGATTACTCAAGAAGCAGGACGTTTTGGTGAATTTCCCGCCAAGGGGTTAACCGATTCGCTCCGCGACGCAGGGTTAAATGTCGGACGACTTAAAACAGGGACGTGTCCTCGTGTCGATAGTTCTTCGATCGATTTTAGTGTGATGGAGATTCAAGATGGCGATGAGCTTCCCAGTCCGTTTAGTTTCCGCACTGATCGCACTGAATTTGCCCGTACTAAAAAACAGCTCCCCTGTTACATCGCCTATACCAACGAAGAGACCCACAACCTCATTGAGGGGAATTTTCACCGTGCGCCGTTGTTTACAGGGCAGATCGAGGGGGTAGGACCGCGCTATTGTCCGAGTATTGAAGATAAGATCAACCGTTTCCGTGACAAAGAGCGTCACCACCTTTTTATCGAACCGCAGACGGCAGAGAATACCGAATGTTATATCAACGGGATGTCCACCTCCCTCCCGCCAGACGTGCAGCGCGCCATGATCCATTCGGTGCATGGGATGGAGAACGCCAAAATTGTCCGTTACGGTTATGCGATCGAGTACGACTATGTTGATCCGACCGAACTAAAGCATACGCTAGAGACCAAAAAAGTCAAAAACCTCTACTGCGCGGGGCAGATCAACGGAACTACTGGGTACGAAGAGGCGGCGGCACAAGGGATAATGGCGGGGATCAATGCCGCACTTAGTCTTCAAGGGAAAGAACCTCTGATTTTGCGCCGTGATGAAGCCTACATCGGGGTCTTGATCGATGATTTGGTGACCAAAGGGACGAAAGAGCCCTATCGTATGTTCACCTCCCGCGCCGAATATCGATTGTTATTACGTGAAGAGACGGCCGATTTGCGTCTAGGTAAATATGGTCACGCACTCGGACTGATCAGCGATGAGCAGATGAAGCGGATTGAGAGCAAACGAACCCAAATCGCAGAGGGGCTGAAACTACTTGAAGAGACAATCTATACACCGAACAAAGAGTTCTTAGCTTTTTTGGCCTCCATCGATGAAGAACATATCACCGATAAACTCACGGCGATGCAGCTGGTATCACGTAAAAGTTTCGATTTGGACAAATTGGTCAAATTGATCCCCAGTTTTGCTGAACTCGACCCCTACATCCAAGAGCAGATTTTGATCGAGGCGAAATACGCCCGTTACGTCGAGAAACAAAGCGATGACATCGAGCGGATGAATAAGATGCTCCATATCGAAATCCCAGAAGGGTTTGATTTTCGCTCCATTTCGGGACTCTCCAATGAGATCGTGGATAAGCTCTATACCTTCAACCCGCCGACATTGCAGGCCGCATCGCAGATTTCGGGAATGACCCCAGCTGCACTCGATATACTTCATATCTATATCAAGATGGCGCAAAAAAAATAGAGTTGCTATAATATCGTTAGTTATAAACAAAGGAGATAGTATGTTAGCATTGCCAATATCTGAAAATCAGATCGTTCAACTTATCTCT
>JACXUF010000175.1 GCA_014764105.1 Sulfuricurvum sp.
ACTAAAGAATAAGGTTTGTAATGATTCTTTGTGCTGGTAATAACGAAACGTTTGATTTTGCAACACCCATTGGGGTTGGTTTGGTGGATAGTGCGATGAGTTTGACCCGTATTTGTCTCACCGAGAAGCCTGAGTTTTTGCTCTTTGTTGGAAGTGCAGGTAGTTACGGTGAGTATGCAATCAATGATATCATCGAGTCTAAAACAGCGGCTAACATCGAGTTAGGATTTTTGGACAAAAGTGCCTATACACCGATCGATAACGTTGTTTCTGCACAAACAGATGATATAAAAGATGTTATTGTCAACTGTTCAAATTACATCACCACGAGCGAGAGGGCTATGGAAAAATTTCGCTCATTGGGGCTGGGGATTGAGAATATGGAGTTTTTTAGTATTATGAGGGTCGCACAGCTCTTTGGTATCCCTGCTGGGGGGGTATTTTGTGTCACCAACTACTGTGATGCCAATGCCCATCGCGATTTTATCGCCAATCACGGATTTGCCAAAGTACTGCTCCGTGAACATCTCAAAGAAAAAGGGGTGATTCGTGGCTAAAAAATGTATCCTTGATTATACTAAAGCCGAGCTTGCTGGGATTGTCAAACCCTCGTTTCGTGCGAAACAAATCTGGGGATGGATTTATCATCAGTACGCGATGAGTTTCGAGGTGATGGCGAACCTCCCCAAAGCGATGCGCGAAGAGCTGGAGGGTGAATATGACATCATGCCCCTTAAAATCGTCCGTAAAGAGTGCTCTATCGATGGGACGATCAAATACCTTTTTGAACTCAGTGACGGCAAAACAGTCGAGACAGTTTGGCTCAAGATGAAAGATGAATCCATTGATGAAGATGGGAATATCGAACATGAAGCTCGCTTTACCGTCTGTGTTTCAACGCAGGTGGGATGCAAGGTGGGGTGTTCGTTTTGTCTCACTGCCAAAGGGGGATTTACCCGTGATTTGAGTGCGGGGGAGATCGTGGCACAGGTGCTGGCAGTCAAGATGGATAATAACCTTGCTGCCCATCGCCGTCTCAACATCGTTTACATGGGGATGGGGGAACCGCTTGATAACCTCGACAACCTTGCGAGGGCGATCACGATCCTCAAAGATGAAGAGGGGTTGTCGATTTCGGGTAAACGCCAAACCGTCTCGACGAGCGGTCTGAGTACAAAAATTGATAAATTGGGAGAGATGGATCTGGGGGTTCATATCGCGATCAGCCTCCACGCGGTGGATGACGAATTGCGGACTGAACTCATTCCAATGAATAAGGCCTATAATATCGCCTCAATCATCGAAGCGGTAAAGCGGTTTCCGATCGACACCCGAAAGCGGGTGATGTTCGAGTATCTGGTGATCAAAGGGAAAAACGACGATCTTGCCTCTGCCAAAAAACTAGTCAAATTGTTGCATGGGATCAAATCCAAGGTAAATCTGATCTATTTTAACCCCTATCCGGGGAGCAATTATCAAAGACCAACCCGTGCCGATATGGTGGCGTTTCAGGAGTATTTGGTTAAACACGGGGTATTGTGTACAATCCGTGATTCCAAAGGGCTAGACATCAGCGCGGCGTGCGGGCAGTTAAAAGAGAAGGATTTAAAGGAGGTGGCAAAATGAGTGTAATGGATTGGTTTCAAGTTGGATTCTTGGTGATCGTAGTAGGTGTAGGATTGAGTGGATTTATTTGGGCCGTC
Organism: Sulfuricurvum sp.; assembly: GCA_014764105.1. Taxonomy (GTDB): domain Bacteria; phylum Campylobacterota; class Campylobacteria; order Campylobacterales; family Sulfurimonadaceae; genus Sulfuricurvum. The sequence continues at coordinate 1,704 of JACXUF010000175.1, forward strand.
CTCAAGAAAGATTAAAAGGTGTAGGTGTAGCACTCTCTGGAGTGTCGAGAAATGTTGCTCCCTTAAAATCTCCACAAAGATATTGTAGTGTTGGTGGTTGAAAATGGACCCAAAGAAGAGGTTGAGAGAAAACTAGTGAGAAGCAAGTGCTTCATTGGTTTCCTTTGGAAAAAGTGTATTGATTTTGGCGATGAAGTCAAGAGGGTCACTTTGGAGTCCCAACACCATGAGCCCAAAATGGAGATGCGGTCCGGTAATTCGCCCAGTATTGCCTGTTAATCCGATAGTTTGACCGCGTATAACGGTGTCTCCTATATTAACATCAAATCGGCTCATGTGAAAATAGCAGCTATAAAGCCCTTCACCGTGATCGATGATCACTGTTCC
>JACXUF010000026.1 GCA_014764105.1 Sulfuricurvum sp.
CAAAAGCAACTCACACCCGCTAGCTTTTCCCAGCAAAATAGAGATCACTTCATCTGAACTTTTCGGGCAGAAATAGTACCGCTCTTTACGGATCACCGGACGCAAACCGCCATCTTTAAAATAGTCCAAAAGGGCTTTTTGAGGAAATACCGAAAGAGCCGATTGGATAAGGGCTTGATCCCCGAGATAGTGGCTCTCATCGACTTCGACATTGGTGAGGTTGCACTTACCCCCACCGGAAACTTTGAGTTTGAGTGCAGGGCGATTATTCCCTTCGATGAGGGCGACAGAAAGGGAACTATTTTGACACAACTGCGCCGCGCACATCAGCCCACTTGCTCCCCCTCCGAGGATAACAACGTCGTAGTGTTTCATACTAACGCTTGATTAGCCGAAGCGCCAAACCGAGGCTCAAAAGAGAAATAGCTGCGATATGCGGTGTTTCTAATGGTCGGTAACCGAGTAAAAGATGGATAATCACCAACACAATCCCGATGTAAAGAAATTTGTACCACGATTTTACCTGCGGAGCGATGGAGAGGATCAACAACGCCCCCACCCCTACCGATAAAAATAGGTGAGAGAAAAAGAGTTTTCCCAAATGACCAACGGCAAATTGGTGTGCGGCGATAAACAACACTAAATGGAGTATCCCATAGAAAATTGCAAAACCGCCGATGAGTTTTTTAAACTCTCGAAGATCAAACCGTGCATAAGTATGGAGGGGATTTACCCAAAACGCAATGATCAAAATCCAAAGCGCACTTACCCCTGATACTTTGCAGAGGTAGTAGAGTTTGTTCTCCACACTCGGCAGGGTAAAACCAAAGATATTCTCCACCCACACCACCAATTGATCGAACCATACGATTCCCAAACCATCAATAAAAAAAACAGCCATACTGATCACTGGTATCAAAGCCAAAAGAGTTATTAGATATTTCATGATGAAAGTGTAGCCAAAAAATGATTGGCTATAATATCGCTATACTATTTTCAAGGCTAAAAATGTCTAAAAAGCTCCATATCGTCTCCTTAGGCTGTACCAAAAATCTCGTCGATACCGAAGTGATGCTCGGACGGCTCAAAGATTTTGAAATGACCGATGTGAGTGAAGAAGCCGATGTTATCATCGTCAATACCTGCGGATTTATCGATGCAGCAAAACAAGAGTCACTTAACACCGTCCTAAGCCTCGATGCGGGACGTAAGAGCGATTCAGTTCTCGTCATGGCAGGATGTCTCTCGGAGCGCTACAAAGAGGAGTTATCCAAGGAGCTTAAAGAGGTCGATATTTTTACCGGTGTCGGTGACTACGACAAAATTGACGAACTCCTCGCAGCGAAACAGAGCCGTTTCACCCCAGAAGTGTATCTCATCGACGGTGCGGAGCGGGTCATAACAGGTTCATCGTATCACGCCTATATCAAACTCTCAGAGGGGTGCAACCAAGTGTGCAGTTTCTGCGCCATCCCCTCGTTCAAAGGAAAACTTCACTCCCGTGATTTGGAAAGTATCGCCCATGAAGTTGAAAGTCTCGTTGCCAAAGGGTTTTATGATTTTAGCTTCGTCTCTCAAGACTCCAGTTCATATCTGCGCGACCAAAATATTCACGATGGGCTTATCCACCTCATCAAGCGGATCGAACTGATCGATGGGGTCAAAAGCGCCCGTATCCTGTACCTATACCCGTCCACGACAACATTGAAACTTATCAAAACCATCGGTGATTCCCCACTTTTTCACAACTATTTCGATATGCCAATCCAGCACATCAACGACGATATGCTCCGCATCATGAAACGGGGATTTGGAAAAGCAAAAACGTTAGAACTTCTCCATGCAATGAAAGAACTTCCCAACGCATTTATCCGTACCAGCTTCATCGTCGGCCATCCGCAAGAGACGGAAGCGATGTTTGAGGAGATGGCGGAGTTTGCTGAGTCGTTTGGGTTTGATCGCATCAACGTCTTCTCCTACTCCGATGAAGAGGGGACAACCGCTCATGGGATGAGTGATAAAATCCCTACCAAAACCATCAACACCCGTGCCAAAAAACTGGGAAAAATCGCCACTAAAGTCGAAGAGAAGAGCCTAGCCAAATTGCTCGGGCAAGAGATCTTACTCGTCATCGACGGAGAGTCTGATGAGCATGAGTTTCTCCTGAGCGCACGCGCGCTCAATTGGGCACCCGATGTGGACGGTGAAATCTACGTCAACGATCGTGACATAGAAGGTGAGCTACAATACGGTGTCATCTATAGCGCCCGTATCACCGAAATCGCCGGAAAGAACCCTTTGGCGACCGTGAAAGCGCATGCGTGATCTTCTCCACCTTGATCTATTAAAAAAAGGGGGGGTTCTCCTCGCATTCTCAGGAGGGGCTGATTCTACCGCCCTCTTCCATCTCCTCATCAAACACCATATTTCGTTTGACATCGCCCATGTTAACTATCATACTCGCCCATCCAGCGATGCGGAAGAGCAAAGCGCTATCGATCTAGCAACACAGCATCATCTCCAATGCCATACCCACTCCTGTCGACTTGAAGGAGCCAATTTTGAACATCGCGCCCGCGAAGAGCGATACCGATTTTTCGGCTATTTGATGAAAAAACATGGCTACCGCTATCTCCTAACCGCCCATCAGCTTAATGATCGCCTTGAGTGGCTAGTGATGCAGATGTGTCGCGGATCGGGATTATCCGAAATGCTCGGCATCCGATCTCGTGATCAGCGTGGTGATATTGAGATTATTCGCCCTCTCCTCGAATGGGATCGCGACTCCATCGAAACGTATCTTGATGAACATAATATCCCCTACCATATCGACGATAGCAACGACTCTGAGTGCTATACTCGAAATTTTTTCCGCCACCGCTACAGCACCCCAATGATGCGCGAATACCGAAACGCGATTCGGCGTAGTTTTCGCTATCTCGAAGAGGACAACGAGCAGTTGATTAAACCGATGAATTTTAAAACCGTGGATACATTTGCTTATGCCGACAATCCCCCTAATATCCGTTCGCTCGTATACGGAATCGACAAGTTTTTTAAAAATAACGGCCATGTACTCAGCCAACACGACAAAGAAGCTCTTAAAAAGGGGGGTGAGCACATTATTGGTCGTCATACAGTGGTGTCGATAGAGGGAAATTATACGTTTATCGCCCCATATGAGCCGAATATCGTGATGGATAAAGGGTTTAAGGAAGAGTGCAGAAAACTGCGTGTGGGGACTAAACTTCGGGGATACCTATACAGTTCTCCCGAAGCGATGAGCATTATTCTTCGATTAAAAGGCGGTTTAGAACCTCCTCAATCCGACTAACACCGATAATCTCCAATGAAGCCCTCACTTCATCAGGGATGTCGTTCAAATCACGGTCAAAGTTTTTTTGCGGAATAATGGCAAGCTTCATACCAGCACGATGTGCCGCAATTAATTTCTCTTTGAGACCTCCGATCGGGAGAACATTTCCGGTCAATGAAACCTCACCCGTCATAGCAATATCGGCACGCACTTTTTTGTTGGTCAGGATCGACGCGATAACCGTAGACATCGCAATCCCCGCACTCGGTCCATCTTTAGGGGTTGCCCCATCGGGGACATGGACGTGCAGATCGAAGCGTTTATACACCTCACTCGCCTCAACTACCGTGCCACTCTCCCGCTCAGTAGTATTGAGAGGGATGATGGAGTGATCCACCGTCAATTTCCCCTCATCGATCAAGGTTTTCACCACCGAAAGGGCAATACGGGCGGACTCTTTCATCACATCCCCCAAACTTCCGGTGAGTTGGAGCACCCCTTTGCCGTTGATGCGGATCGCTTCGATTTTGAGCACATCCCCCCCAACCGCTGTCCAAGCCAACCCATTAACAACACCAATCCGGTCGATATGATCGGTTTGGTCGATCTCAAAAATCGTTTTTTCCAAAAACTCTTTGAGATTTTTCAAATTCACGCTCACCTTTTGAGTACTCGGATCTTCAAGGATCTTTTTTGCCGCTTTGCGGACGATATCGGCAACACGGCGACGGAGATTACGAACTCCAGCTTCGCGGGTGTGCTTTTCGATTACTTCTGCCAAAGCGGTTTTGGAGATCGAAAGTTCGCTCGGTTTGAGACCGTGCTTTTTCAGCTCTTGAGGGATCAGATACTGTTTGGCGATCTGGAATTTCTCTTGAGGCGTATACGAGCTTACCGAGATGAACTCCATCCGATCTCGCAATGGCCCTGGAATCTGTCCAACATCGTTCGCCGTAGCGATAAAAATCGCTTTGGAGAGGTCGAGATTAAAGTTCAAATAATAATCCCTAAAATGGGTATTTTGCTCCGGATCGAGAATTTCAAGCAACACCGCAGTCGGATCACCGCGATGCGATTTGGCCACCTTATCGATCTCATCAAGGACGATGACAGGGTTCATTTTTTTGGCTTCGATCACACCCTGCACAATTCGCCCCGGCATCGCACCGATATAGGTACGGCGATGTCCGCGCAGTTCGTTCACATCTTCCAATCCACCCAGCGCGATACGCACCAATGGACGTTTCAATGCTTCGGCGATTGAGTTGGCAAGTGACGTTTTACCGACACCCGGAGGACCTGCAAAACACAAAATCGCCCCCCGCCCCTCTTTGTCAGCGATCCCACGAAGTTCGAGGAGCTCTTTGACCGAAAAAAACTCCAAAATCCGCTCTTTGGGCTTTTTGAGTGAAAAGTGGTCTTTGTTGAGCTGATTTTCGACATCATGAATGTTGAGCGCTTTTTTCGCCTCTTCGCCATAAGGGATTTCAAGTACCCATTCTAGATACGTTTGTAACAATCCTGCATCGGCACTATCAGGATGCATTCGAGCTAACCGCTCAAGCTGCTTGCTGATCTCTTTATAGGCATCGGCGTGCATTTTCTCTTTTTTCGCTTCGAGTTTTTTACGAAACTCTTCGATCTCTTCGTCACGGTGGGTATCAGTACCCAACTCTTTTTGGATCTGTTTGAGCTGCTCTTTGAGGAAATACTCTTTGTTCACTTTCTCGATACGGGTGTGCACTTTGGAGCGGATCTCTTTTTGGAGCTTGTTTGCCTCCGTCTCCTCGATCAACACATCAATCAGCATCAAAAACCGTTTTTCAGGATCACGCTCAACAAACAATGTATAGGCATTCTCTTTTTTGATCTTGATGGAGCTGCAAATGAGATCAACGATACGGTTGTATTCGTGATTCTCTTCAATAGTACGGAGCAAATCGGGGGGAAAGTAGTTGCTCACTTGCGAAAGGGCACGCACTTTTTCACGCAAAACCTCTAAAATGGCATCCATTTTCAGTTCATTGACCACATGTGATTGGATTAAATCGACATTGGCACGTAATGGGTTATCATGCACCATATCGATAACATGCCCACGTGCCAAACCTTGAAATAAAACTTTGATCCGTCCATCAGGGAGAGCCACTTTACGCATGATCGAGCCGATAACACCCGCATCGTAAATCGATGCTCTTTCACGCTCCCCCTCATGATCGGGTTTTACTGGACACACAATGATGAGTGAATTACTCTCTATCGCTTCCGCCGCCGCTGCAATATTTTTCTCATCACTCAAAAACAATGGTGAGATCATAAACGGGTACAAAAAAAGCTCATCTTCCGCAATAACTGGTAAAGTCGTTGGAAAAGAGCTGTAATTACTAAGTTGCATCGTCAAAAAACCTTATTCTTTAAAATTTATATTTAGGGTGTTGTAGGGAGATTTATCCCTGTCACTTTGCGGGCTATGAACGCAAAGTGGGTAACATCAGTTTTTCAAAGAGTATTAAAAACGGGGGATTAAAAAATCGTACCAGCCCTCTTCTTTCTCTTGTTTGGTCGATTGTATCGTCCTATTGTCATCCATGGAGATAACGCTCCGTGTTTGCGGAATGAGGAAATCATACCAACTGCTACTTCCATCCCCCTCAAACATCTCTCGATACCAAGGGATATCAGCTTCGACGATATCATCCGATTTGATCCATGTAATCGGTGATTGTCCTCGATAATACTCTGCCCCTTTGGGTTTACCCAAACGCTCATACAACTGAGCGATCCGTTCGTTGAGTACTCCTCGAGCTAGGTGCAATTGTGTTTCCATCGTATTGAGCTGTGGCAAATAGATAGAATACGGATAGCTCATTTTGAATGCTTCCACCCCTTTGAGTGTTTCATCAATAAGCCCTTGATCCCGTCCCAGATTCGGCAATGCCAAAAATTTTGCTTTCACTTTCAAAAACTCGGCATATTCGCGCCCTTCAGGGGTCGCATAACGACGAATGTATTCATTAAGAAAATGTTCCGCCAAGAGATACTCATTATGCGCCATATGGGCCTGCGCCATAATCATCGTCGATTCGGAGAGAAGCGGAGAGCTAATATGCTCACTTTGCAAGGAGCTAAAATAGCTGTCCGCCTTTTCAAGATTACCGTTCGAAACTGCCGTAACCATTTTCTCATACCAATACTCTGCGGGTTTATTAAACTCTTCTGGCTCTTTAGCGCATCCACCAAGGAGGATAAGAGCCACAATCGCCACTAGCCATGTCCTAATCATTGAGTAAACCTACACTATTGTTGAAGTTGAGGGCTATTTTACCGTAAAGAGATTAAACTCTACTACAATAGTGTTGAAACTTTTTAGTTTGATGTGTTAAAATCTGCACATTATGATACAAGAAGGTTGATATGCAGTTTGATTTAAAACTCCCTTTACTCGGTTTTGAAGAGGTATCCACCATGGAACTTCAAAAAATTGATGAAATTTTTATGCGCCTTGAGAGTGTAGGAGAGGGGCCATCGTTTACGCTGATCAACCCCTTTGCCTTACGCGAATACTCTTTTGATATCCCCTCATCTCTTCAAGCGTTATTAGGGATCACTTCAGAGAGCAACTTGCTCATTTATAACATCATGATATTGCAAACACCGATCGAAAAATCGACGATCAATTTTGTTGCACCGATAATTTTCAATACCGATAATCAGAGCATGGCGCAAATCATCATTGATAATCGTGCCGATTTCGGTATTGCTGAACCGGTCGAAAAATACCTCAAAGGGTGATTCAATGAACAATACGATTACCTTTGTCGGAAACGGGAAAATGGCTTTAGCCCTCGCAAAAGGGTTGTGCGAAACTCATGCCATCGAAGTGGTCGGGCGGAGCATGGCAGCCATGGAGACTTTTGAAAATTCTCTTGGAATTCCGGTCAAAAAAACACCTCTTGATCATGCGGACATCACCCATAAAACGGTCATTTTGTGTGTTAAACCTTCCAACCTGAGTGAGGTGGCCCCTCACCTCAAAGGGGTTGCGTCAACCCTCTATTCTGTATTAGCCGGAATACCACTCGAATCACTCAAAGTCATCCCAGCCCATAACTATTGCCGTGCCATGCCCAATCTTGCAGCTGAAGCGGGCGCGTCGATGACTTCGCTAGTCGGGGATAGTGCCATTGCATCAAATGCCAAAAATCTCTTTGAAACGATTGGGACTACCCTTTGGTTGAGTAGCGAAAAAGAGCTAGATATCGCTACGGCACTTGCCGGAAGCGGTCCAGCATATCTAGCCCTTATTGCCGAAGCGCTCTGCGATGGTGCGGTACGCGAAGGGCTTAAACGTGAAGATGCGATAACTCTGATGAGGGGATTATTTCGGGGTTTTGGTGCTTTGATCCAAACCACCCATCCCGCATTACTCAAAGATGCCGTTATGAGTCCAGGTGGAACAACGGCAGCAGGATACGGTGCCCTAGAGAAAGGTAGAGTTCGCGATGGGTGTATGGAGGCCATACGTGCGGCACATGAACGTGCCAAAGGGATGAAATAGAATCTCTATTTCACCCCTTTTTTCTTCTCTTCGTTATTATGGACCCGTATGGTGAAACTGGAGCGTATTTTATCTCCGTCCCGCTCAAAATGGATCGGAAAATTAACCCCTACAATCCATTCGCTTTTGTTCACTCCATCGACAAAGGTATAAAAACTCTCAGGTGAGGTGATTTTTGAGGTTGCGTTCACTTCGTACACTTTAAAACTTCCATTACTCTCAAATGTTGTCACTTCTGTGAGATAGAGATCAGAAAACTCTTTGCGATACAACCGCTCAAACCGATCTGGATTAAATTTGGTCTCAAACGCACTGATCATATGGCGATGCTGAGATTGCATCTCTTTGAGACGGTTGTAAGTCAAATCATAGCGATGCTGTGCCAAATCAAGCTTCTGCATCTCTTTTTTACTCTCTAACCGGAGCGAACGATACTCTTTCCCTTTTGGGATCAACAGAAAAAATGAGAACGCTATAACCCCAATCAACAATATCAACGAGAGGATAATCATATAAAGCGTCTGCCGGCTCATTCGCTTGACTCCTGTGTCTCATCGTCGAGATAATTGGTCGATACAAATCGGTACCATCCGTTTTCAACCGGATAAAAACTGGTATAGGTACGGTGAAAGATTGAACGTAACGGAGCATGGAGCATATATTCATACGTATCTTTATTGGGGGTAACACCATACAAAATCAATGATGATACATCAAGTTCAGCTCGATCCAAAGTGATATCATCGGGAACCAAATCAAAAAGATTACGGATGCTCTCTTTGAGAACCGTGTTATCCGTAATAATCTGTTCAGCAATGTTCGCCTCTTTATCAATCGTTTTAATCTCTTTTTCCATTTGGAGTATCGAACGGTTCAACTCTTTCTCTTTTTGCTCCATCTCTTTATGCTCATTGGTAAAGTCATAAACCTTATAGTACAAAAAGAGGTAGGTTCCAACCAACATCCCGATCGTTACGATAAAAAAGAACAAAACAAGCCGTAGCTCACTGCTGATCATTTTTTTGGGACGGGGAGTGATAAAACTATGTTTCATTACCCATCCTCCGACATCGCTAACGCAATCACTTCATCACCTAGATCGATACGGCGGATCAGAACGTTCAAAAACAATTCCTCTTCCAAATAGTGTTTGAGTTCACTTCCGCTACCGTATCCATCCGCAATATAAACCGTCTCTACAAAACGGTTTCGACACTGTTCTGAGGTGTAAAATGCTTCCAGTGTTTTTTGAATCAATTCAAACCGCAGATAATCATCTCCGAAACGCTCCATCTCATCTTTGATTCCATTCGGTGAGAGTTTCGATGAACGCTCCTCTTCCAATGTCGGTTCATCCTCGCTAAATTCAGCTATCTCTTCGAGTGTATCCAAATCTTCAATATCACTCAGTTCATCCAATTCATCGATGATATCCAAGTCATCAAGGCTCTCAATCTCATCCAAATCGATCCCCTTTTCTGCCTCTTCTTCAACCCCTACCGCAAACTCTAGCACTCCGCCACCATTCTCATTTGTCTCTACTGATGGGGTATGAAGGGGATAATGGCGGGCAAATTCAAGTCTCCCCTCTTCAAACAAAGCTACACTAAACGAATCTTTTTGAGCAAGGGCATAGAGGGCAAAGCCAGTGGAAATTTTATCGTGAAAAAACTGCTCGATAATCGAAAACGGGGAAAAAAGATAATCGATCCCTACCTCTGAATATTTTTTCTTGAGTGATTCAATCTCTTTTAACGACGTATATAGGAGCCATTTTTGATTTCGGCAAAGGGTTTTTGCTCCATTGAGTTCATGATCGATATCGTGAAGGGTACACCCACTGAGTGCCCCTTGATGTGGGTCAGGGTTTAAAAGGGCTATATAGTGCAGGGGGGATTCATCTGTCTGTTTTCTGATGAAGTTACGCACCCCTTCGAATCCTTTTTCACCCTCAAACCGTTTTACCTCTTTGTGGAGCACTTTATTTTGTTTGAGGGTGATTGCACGCACATCATACCCATCTCTATCAGAGACAATGGCGATCAATATTTTACGGTACAACCACTCTATCACACACTATCCTCGCGAGGTTGGCATAGGGGGTGAGCCTGTCGATAATGATCCATTTTCAAAGCATTCCCCAATTTTGTATAAATCTGTGTTGTTGCCATACTCTCATGTCCTAATAATTCGCTAACATCGGCAATCCTAGCCCCATTATTTAACAATTCAGTTGCGTAGGTATGGCGCAATTGATGCGGAGTCACTTTGAGACCGATAGAGGCAAACGCCTTGGTAATCGTATATCTTAGACTATTTTCGCTTAATTTTTCACCCCTCATCTCAAAAAGATAGTGTTTTGAGGGATTGGATTTCTGATACTCACCAATCCATGTCCCAATCTCTGCAATCAGAGGGATATCCCTCTCTTTGGAACCTTTCCCATGTATTCGGCTCCATCCATCATCGAAATCGTCAAGCTTGAGGGCACAAAGTTCCGAAATACGCAATCCCATGGTATAAAGGAGCAAAATTGCCAATTTTGCCATCGGTTCAGCGTGTACCAAAGCGTGCATAACATGCTCATGGGAGATCGGTTTAGGGAGGGATTTTGGCACCTTGACGCTCTCATCTCCTCGTAATTCAACCTTTCTTCCTTGCGCATGGAGATATTTGACAAAGCTGCGCACCGCACTCAGTTTGAGAGAAATAGATTTCGGACTGAGATGGGAAATTTTAAGACGAAACGGCATCAGATTGATCTCTATCTTCCCCATATCCTCGCTTATTTCCGATTCTCTTAGCATCATTGAAATTGCGTCATCATAGCTTTGTATTGTAAGGGGTGAGTAGCCTCGAATCGAGTCAAGATATTTGAGAAATTCCTCTTTAGCGAGGTGAAACGAGTTCATCATGGAGTTTTTTAAACTGACGATAGTGTTCATTGGCTTCATCAATCAATACCCGATCAATGACAACAGTAGAAGCTAGCTTACCGTGTCCGTCTATGACAATATTCGTCATCATTTTGATTTTGGAGCGTTCTTGATCACTAATGCTCGGTTGTGCCGCGATCCGATAGATCTCTTTTTTGTATTTTCGTGCATCTTCGTTGTATCGGACATATTTCATCGCCATTGTTGATTGCGCCATAATGGTACTTGCCATACGGTTATAAGGGTCGAGCAAAAATGCCTCGTTTGAGCGTTCATAGGCGTGAGTGTATTCACCGATCATGTAATAAAAACGGGCCTCTAGCGACTTTTGATAGGATGGGTGGAAAAATATCCAAACACTCAAACCGATAATCGATGCCAAAAGGGCCACAACCCACTTAGAGAGCATGTTCCATCAACCTCTCTTTAATGATCTTTTTCGCCTCATCCATCTCCAAGCCACAGACGTCAATCGGCTCAGAAGCATAAAAATCGAGCTCTCCAAAGGGTTTGGGAATCGTAAACTTATCCCAACTGGATAGTTGCCAGTATGACGATGGAACACAACCAAAGACGATCACTTTTGCGTTTCGCTTTTGTGCCATCACAACCACACCATCACTCATCTCATGTCGAGGCCCTTTTGGACCATCAGGGGTGATCCCGATATCATACCCCTCGCTCAGTGATTTGAGTCCCTGAATCAACACTTTTGCTCCACCGCGTGTCGTAGAACCGTGGATCGTTCCAAGTTTAAAAAAACGCATAACACGGGCAATCATCTGTCCGTCAAAATGATCACTAATCAATACATTTGCTTTGGGAATTTGTCGAAATTGATAGTAAAGATAAGGCTGCATCAACAAATCACCATGCCAAAATGCAAAGATAACGGGTTCGGTGGGAACTGTGAGGGGAAGATGGAACCGTTTTTTATTGGTGAAGTAGATGAAACTGATTAATAAAGCCCCAATAGGGGGAATAAGCCACAACAAAGCTCATCCAAAATCGTATCTTGGAGCGTCTGGAGAGATGAAAGGCGCTCTGAGCCCACTTCCGAATCGACCACATTAGTGAATTGTTCTGCTTCAGTCATAGGACGCGGTGAGTATTTGAAACTGAAAACCTGCTCAAATTTCACCTGACGCATCACATCGAGGGTATCTTCAAAATCTTCCTCACTCTCTCCAGGAAACGCGACAATGATATCGGTACTGATGCTCACATCGGGGACCAGTTTGCGCAGTTTTGCAGCACGATTCAAAAACCACTCTTTGGTGTATCCCCGCTTCATCGCTTTGAGGATCTTGGTTGATCCACTCTGAAGCGGCATGTGCATCGATTTGCAGATCTTCGGGTTGCGAGCAAACTCTTCGATAAATTCATCATCCATATGGAGCGGATGGGGGGAGGTAAAACGGATACGCTCCAACCCCTCCACCGCACTCACACGGCGAAGGAGCTCCGTGAAGTTGATTTTTTCATTCTCACCTGAAAAACGGCGGCCATAGTTGTTGACGTTTTGACCGAGCAAAAAAACCTCTTTAGCACCATTTTCAACCGCTCTTCGTGCTTCAGCCACGATCAAATCGGCAGGGATAGATATTTCGCTTCCACGCGTTTTAGGGACGATGCAAAACGTACACTGCTTATCGCACCCAATCGAAATATTGATATAGGCTTTGTAGGGGCTGCTTCGGAAATCTTTGAACGCAAATTGCGATTCATCATAATCGATCTCAACTTCAACCGCTTTATCACGGTGCAATACATCCACTATTTTAGAGACGTTTCTGGCACCGAGGACAAAATTCACATAGGGGGCGCGCTTGATAATCTCTTCGCCCAAATGGGACGCCGTACATCCGCAGACCCCGATTTTGGCATTGCTTTTTTTGAGCTTGTTAAAGACACCGAGTTCGGAGAAGAGTTTATGTACCGGTTTTTCACGAACCGAACAGGTATTGATGAGGATCAAATCGGCAGATGTGGCATCATCGGTTAACTCATACCCCTCATGAGCATTAAGTTCAGCGATCATATGCTCGGAGTCGCGCACGTTCATCGCGCATCCGAGTGTCTCGATAAAAAGTTTCTTGGACATGCGGATTATAAAATGTGAACTTCGTACATGTATTCGTTGGCCGAAAGTCCGTATTTGACTTCACGCATGTAAAAGCTTTTACCTTCACCCTCAAAGTGATCTTGCAACGCTAACAAATCTTTATGGGAGTTTTCACGATCAAAATAGAGGATCAATGAATGTGTTTTCTCTACCATTTCGGTAATTTTTTTGAGATCTATTTTTTTTGGTTTTGTGTCTTGTTCGGTGCGAGCAAGTTTGAGTTCCATGACATTTCCCTTTATGTATAGTAGAGTTCTTGATAATAGGGGGATTATAGCTAGGATAGGATAAATATCCTATTAAGAGAATTTTATGTATAATACTTCTCCTTCATAAAAAAGCTTCCCTATTATCATCAAATTTTTTATGAGTTACCACCAGCTAGAGGATAGTTCTATGGAAAATATTGTAGACATTATTGATTCGATTGCCAACGAAAAAGGGCTTAGCCGCGAAAATGTGCAAGAGGCGATCAAAACCTCATTTATCCAAACCGCAAAACGGATCATCAATCCGACATTCGCTTTTGAGGCCGATATTGATGATCATGCCAAAGCGGTCAAATTACGCCAAATCATCACCGTTGTAGCCGATGATGCCCCTGAACTTGAGGGGGAACATGCGGGGGCTCACATGAGCATTACTAAAGCATTAGAGATCGATGACGAAGCTGAAATCGGCGATCAACTCCAAATGGAACATGACATCGAGAGCTACGGACGAAGCGCGTTTGCAACGCTTCACCGAGAGATCGAGTTTCATATCCAGCGTTTGGTTGAAAACGAGCTCTACGATAAATACAAAAGCAAAATCAATCAAATCGTTTCCGGTCGCGTAACTCGTGTCGACGGTGATCAAAACACCATTATCGAAATCGATGAAATCCGTGCAGTCTTGCCAATGAAAAGCCGTATCAAGGGGGAAAAATTCAAAGTGGGTGATGTGGTAAGTGCGATCGTCCGCCGTGTCCATATCGACAAAAGCAGCGGAATCTCAATGGAACTTTCCCGCACCGCCCCAAAATTTCTCGAAGAGCTTTTAGCCCTCGAAGTTCCGGAGATCAAAGACGGTATCGTCATTATCGAAAAATGTGCCCGTATCCCTGGTGAACGGGCCAAAATCGCCCTATACACCAACCGTCCACAAATCGACCCTATTGGTGCTACCGTCGGGGTGCGCGGGGTGCGTATCAACGCCGTGAGCAAAGAGTTATGCGGCGAGAATATCGACTGCGTCGAGTACAGCGCATCTCCAGAGCTTTTTATCTCTCGTGCGATGTCACCGGCGATCATCAGTGCCGTATTGGTAAGCGAAAACGAAAACGGGGAGAAAAAAGCGGTTGTCACCCTCCCAAGCGATCAAAAATCCAAAGCAATCGGAAAAAGCGGAATCAATATCCGTCTAGCATCGATGCTGACGGGATACACGATCGAGTTGAACGAAGTGGGTGGAGGT
>JACXUF010000027.1 GCA_014764105.1 Sulfuricurvum sp.
TCCATTGTCCCCGCACCGCCACTGGCAATAACAGGGACATTGACGGCGTGGCTGATCTGCTCAGTGATGGAGAGGTCAAATCCTGCTTTGGTGCCATCCGCATCCATCGAGGTGAGAAGAATTTCTCCGGCTCCTCGATCAACGACCTCTTTTGCCCACTCTAGGGCATCGATCCCCGTATCAACACGTCCGCCGTTGAGATAGACGTTATACTGATCGCCCCTCTTTTTGACATCAATAGCAACTACGATACACTGGCTTCCGAACCGTTTCGCCCCTTCGTTGATAAACTCGGGACGTTTGATCGCTGCTGAGTTGATACTCACTTTGTCGCACCCGACATTGAGGAGTTTATAAATATCATCAAGAACGCGGATTCCCCCGCCGACGGTGAGAGGGATAAAAACCTCTTTCGCAACCTGCTCAACGATGTGAACGATGGTGTCTCGCTCTTCATGCGAAGCGGTAATATCAAGAAATGTCAGCTCATCCGCCCCCTCTTCGTTGTAGCGCTTGGCAACTTCGACTGGATCACCCGCATCTTTGAGCCCCACAAAATTGACACCTTTGACGACACGACCATCTTTGACATCCAGACAGGGGATAATCCGTTTGGCAAAAAAATTTTCAGACATAGCAAACAACCTAGCTTCATTCTTGTCGCGTAGTATAACGATCATTACCAAAAGTAACGATAAAGGGGGAGATTTGATAAACTTCATTAAAACACTCCACAAAGAGAACTTTTTGTGATTTAATAAGCTATTAACACTCAATCAGGTACAATCCTTCAAATGCAAAAAGATCGTGCCACTATCGCCAAAAAGAAATTTGGTCAAAACTTTTTAAACGATGAGAGTGTTTTACAACAAATCATCCAATCGATGCCCGATACACCCCATCGTATCGCAGAAATCGGGCCTGGATTAGGTGATTTAACTAAGTATTTAGTTGATGTCAAAAGTGTCAGCGCTTTTGAGGTCGATACCGACTTGTGCAAGCATTTGGAGCACCAATTTGCCGATGCCATCGCTACCAACGCCCTAACCCTCCGATGTGGAGACGTTTTGGAGCATTGGAAGAGTGAGCTTTTGGACGAACCGTACGATTTAGTGGCGAATCTGCCCTATTACATCGCGACGAACATCATCCTCAAAGCCCTCGCCGATCCGGCGTGCCGAAACTTGCTTGTCATGATACAGCGTGAAGTAGCGGAGAAATTCTCCGCTGCACCTGGAGAGAGAGCTTTTGGAGCACTCAGCGTTATAACACAGAGTGTGGGCGATGCGGAGATCGTATTACACGTTCCACCTACCGCATTCGATCCTGCTCCCAAAGTCGATTCGTCAGTACTGCTCATATCGAAACGTACGAACCGTAATGATGAAAGGTTTGAAGAATTTTTACGCGCAGCGTTTACTCAGCCACGCAAAACCCTTTACAAAAATCTCTCCACACGCTATGACGGAACTCTTTTAGCCCAAGCATATGAGGCGCTTGAACTGGAAAAGACCATCCGACCTCACCAGCTCTGCACTGCTGACTTTCACCGGCTCTATAGCCTTATTTGATATTTTTTATAGAGCATCACCATACGATAAACCAATCAATCTTTGAGCCTAGTATGGCTCAACGCAAGGAAATACCGATGTCAGATGAACGCACTGAACCACAAGTACAACTCCAAGGTGAAAACCGCCGTCCACGCAACCGCCGCCCTTTTCGTAACCGAAACAATAACCGTCCTGAAAACGGTGAAGTGGGCGTAACGACAGAGGGTGAATCACGCAACGACAACCGATCACCACGTCAAGACAATCGCCCTCATCGTCAAGAACGCCGCCTAGACAATCGACCACCAAGAGGGGATAACCGCCCTCCACGCACCTCTCAATCCGAAGGGGATGAAGGTACAGCAACCGAAACCAACCGTTCAGGGCGGGATCGCGGTCGTGGCGGACGCCGTGGGGCACCGAGCGCTCCTATCGATAGCAATTTACGCGATTTCGTCGTCAAAAACCAAGATGCCCACAAAAATCGTCTCAATCCTCACTACAAGCTCGATCTTAGCAACAACGACAAAGTGCGTATCACCCCACTGGGCGGATTAGGGGAAATCGGAGGGAACATTACCGTTATCGAAACTGACAATGAAGCGATCGTGATCGATATCGGAATGAGCTTTCCAGATGAAGAGATGCACGGGGTTGATATCCTCGTCCCCGATTTTACCTACCTACGCGAAATCCGCAAAAAAATCGTCGCAATCATTATTACCCACGCCCACGAAGACCATATCGGAGGGGTACCATATTTATTCAAAGAGATGCAGTTCCCGATTTATGGAACACCTCTGCCACTTGCAATGATCGGAAGCAAATTTGACGAGCACCATATGCGTGATTTCCGCCGCTATTTCAACCCAATCGTCAAACGTGTGCCGTACAAAATTGGTAACGATTTCGAGATCGAATGGATACATATGACCCACTCCATTATCGACTCAAGCTCATTGGCGATCACCACCAAAGCGGGAACCATCATCCACACTGGTGACTTTAAAATCGATCATACGCCAGTAGACGGCTACACTGCCGACTTGCACCGCTTGGCTCATTACGGTGAAAAAGGGGTTATGTGTCTTTTGTCTGACTCCACAAACTCCTACAATAAAGACTGGACACCGAGTGAACTCTCCGTTGCACCTGGGTTTGATCGCATCTTCTCCAAAGCAGAAGGTCGCGTTATCATGTCGACATTCAGTTCCAATATTCACCGTGTCTACCAAGCAATTTTAGTGGGGATGAAATACAACCGTAAGGTGTGTATTATCGGTCGTTCAATGGAGCGGAATCTTGAAGTGTGTATGCAATATGATTATGTCAAACTCCCCAAAAACATCTTCATCGATGCCGAAGAGGCAAATCGCATGAGTGATAAAGATGTTCTTATTGTCACCACCGGAAGCCAAGGAGAACCAAGTTCAGCACTATTTCGTATGGCGATTGGCGAGCACCGCCATATCAAAATCAAACCTACCGATCTCGTTGTATTATCGGCTCGTGCGATTCCGGGGAATGAAGGGTCAATTTCGGGGATGCTCAACTATCTCCAACGTGCAGGAGCAAAAGTTGCCAACGATCGCGACATCCATGTATCTGGTCACGCGAGCATCGAAGAACAAAAACTGATGCTCCGCCTCACCAATCCGAAGTTTTTCTTGCCGGTGCACGGTGAGTACAATCATATTCAAAAACACAAAGAGACGGCAATCAGCTGCGGAGTTCCTGAACGAAACATCTTTTTGATGAGCGATGGCGATTGTATCGAAATCAATAGCAAAATGATGCGTAAAGCTAAAACAGTCAAAACTGGTAAAACCTATATCGACAACCAAAACAACCACCAAATTGAAGATGATATCATTATTGATCGTCAAAAAATGGCAAGCGAGGGGATGGTGGTTCTAGTAGCGCAAGTCAGCGCAACCGATTCACATCTCCTCTCTAAACCACTTGTTACCAGTTTCGGTCTCGTGGCCGACCGCCATGACAAAGCGTTCGCTGCAGAGATGGAGGATGTATTAGAACACTTCCTTGTCAATCTCAAACCGGGGTTAATCGAAAACCCAAAAGCGCTGGAAAACGATTTGCGTCAAGTGGTGCGCAAACATATCTACCGCAAAATGAAAAAATATCCCCTTATTGTTCCACACGTTTTCGTGATGTAAGGTGTGCTTCGCACGCCTTAACCTTTTTTTTGATATACTCTTCCTACTTTGAAATCTAAATTTCTAACATTTCAACATTTTAATCGTAAGGGCAAATCCCATGATCGTAACTTTACATCATTATACTCCATTGGTGATTTGTTCCGATGCCATCCGTACGTGCTGGCAAAGTTTTGATAAAAGCGACAACGGAGGGGAGGTTGATCGTGCCCTCATTGATCGTGTCGGAAACAAATTCAAACACGCCTCGACATTGGAACATATCGTTTACAACTTCTACATCAAAGGGATCAGCCGTGCATTGCTTCAAGAGCTTGCACGCCATCGTATGGCATCACTTAGTGTCAAAAGCACTCGCTATACCCTCAAAGAGCTCAAAGACGAAGCACCCTTTAGTGTGGATGACAAAGAGCGTGCTAAAAAATATCTAGTCATGACTGGCGTCGATATGGTCGATGAGATGAGCATCAGAGCACTCGAAAACCTTCGCGCCGTACTCGCAAGCGGCATCAGCAATGATCGTGCAAAATACTGCCTCCCTGAGAGCTATAAAACGGAACTCACTTGGTCGATCAATGCTCGGAGTCTCCAAAATTTTATTTCACTCCGCAGCGACAAAGCGGCTTTATGGGAGATCTGTGATTTAGCCCATGCGCTCTACGATGCATTGCCTGAAGATCACCGCTATCTGTTTGAACATTTACTCAAAGAGGAACATTAATTATGCACAAAATATTACTATTCTCCCTCAGCACAGCAGCTCTATTAGTAAGCGGATGTGCCGAAAAAAAACAAATCACAGTAAATGGTCTTATTTGCCCAGCGGGCAAAACCAAAGAGAACATCAATGCCGATTTTCAGGAGTGCCGTTACTATGATCTCAGAGCGGCGACCGAAGCATCAAAAGCCCCTCTTACAGTAGAGTGTCGAAAATGTCTTGAAAGTAAAGGGTACAGAATCGAACAATAGAGCGTATAAAGATATGGCAAGCTTTAGTGGGTTGTAGGGACATTTGTCCCTGCCACTTTGCGGGCTTTGCTCGTAAAGTGTTTAACATCAGTTACAAAGAAGAAAAGAGCTTTAGGGATTATTTGTCCCTAAAGCGTTTAGAAGATTAAAGTGCTGCTTTTGCTTGAGCGGTGAGGGCAGTAAATGCCGCTGCATCGTTCATAGCCATATCAGCAAGGATTTTGCGATCAAGTTCGATACCGGCACGTTTAAGGCCGTTCATGAATACGGAATAGCTCATTCCGTTGAGACGGCATGCCGCATTAATACGGATAATCCACAATTTACGAAATTCACGTTTTTTCTGTTTACGGTCACGGAACGCGTATACGAGTGAGCGCTCGAGTTGCTCTTTCGCTTTACGGAAATGTTTGTGGCGTGCACTATAGAAACCACGTGCGAGTTTCAATACTTTTTTATGACGTCTGCGTCTTACGACACCAGTTTTTACTCTTGGCATATTTTTCCTTTCTTGACCCAATTCATCTCAATTTTAATGACAGGGTGCCGCTTTGCGGACTTGCCCAACGTTATGTTGGAGAGTTGATAGAGCTAAAATTAGCCTACGATCATCTTTTTGATAGCTTTAACATCAACATTTGCAACCACTTTAGGGGTGTTCTGCTTACGTCGAGTTGCCGCATCTTGTTTTGTCAAAATATGGCTGCGGAATGCTGTACCACGTTTGATCTGACCATTTTTTTTCACTTTAAAGCGCTTTACAGCACCTTTAACCGACTTCATTTTTGGCATCGACTTGATCCTTTCGCAAAATTTCTCTAAACGAGACGCAGATTATACCACAAAAAAACTTTAGATTTATCGCATTGGTAGTATGCAAAGGAGAATAGAGCCCGTGATGAGTGTATGAACCATGGGCGTCGCCCTTCGACGAAGCTCAGGACAAACGGAGATAAATTATCTCTTGTCGTCTTTTTTTGGATGGATCATCATACTACAATAACGTCCCTCCATCGCCGGTGCTTTATACATCGTCCCAATATCTTCAACCATCGGCCATATCCGCTCCAAAACCACAACTGCAGCTTCGGGATGAGCCATTTCACGCCCTTTCAAAAAAACGCGGAAATGGACGTGTTTCCCATCTTCGAGGAATTCGCGGGCATGTTTCACTTTATATCCGATATCGTTATCGGCAATTTTAACCGAAAGCTTGATCTCTTTGATCTCAACTTTGGCCTGTTTTTTACGTGCCTCTTTTTTCTTTTTCTCTTCTTGGTAATGAAACTTACCGTAGTCCATGATTTTAGCAACCGGTGGTTTAGCATCCGGTGAGATCAATACGAGGTCAAGCCCCATTTCGTTCGCTTTATTCATCGCTTCTTTAATCGAAACGATACCAATTACCTCACCGCCGTCAATAACACAGCGTACCTCAGGAACCCTGATATCTTCGTTCATCAGGACTCGGTCTTTTTTATTACTCAAAAATGTACCTCATTAATTTTTTGTTTTACCAAGGAAAGGAACCCCTCTTCGCTTAGATTGTATTGCTCGCGTAATCGTCTATCCCGCACCGCAATTGTCTTGTTATTTACCTCTTCATCACCCAAAACGATGATCATCGGTACACGCCCTTTTTCCGCTGTGCGGATCCGTTTGTTGAGGCTTTCGTTTTTGTCGAATATCTCAAAATCGGCACCTAAATCGATAAGTTTAGCCGCCAGCTCACGCGCATACCCCTCGTGTACAGGGGCAATCGGAACGATAGCTACCTGCGTCGGAGCAATAAACATCGGGAATTCCCCAGCGTAATGCTCCGTCAATATACCCACAAAACGCTCAAAAGAACCTAAAATGGCACGATGAATCATCACCGGCTGGATTTTAGTATTCTCTTCGCCGTTGTATTCAAGCTCAAAGCGCGCAGGGAGGTTGAAGTCGAGCTGGATCGTTCCACACTGCCACTCCCGTCCGATCGCATCGGTAATTTTGATGTCGATTTTAGGGCCGTAAAACGCTCCACCCCCCTCATCGATTTCGTATTTGAGGTTGTTTTTATCCATCGCCGTCTTCAATGCATTGGTCGAAATCTCCCAAACCGCATCATCTCCGACCGCTTTTTCGGGCTTGGTCGAGATCATCATTTTGTAGTTGAACTCAAATGTTTTCATGATTTTATCAACAAAATCGACCACTTCGATAATCTGCTCTTCGATCTGATCTGCCGTACAAAAAATGTGTGCATCATCTTGGGTAAACTCACGAACACGAAACAATCCGTGAAGCGCCCCTGCCATCTCATGGCGGTGAACTACCCCATACTCGAAATATTTAAGGGGAAGGTCACGGTAGCTATGCAAATCGTGTTCGTACACTTTGATATGACCGACACAGTTCATCGGTTTAACCCCAAACTCCAACTCATCAATGTCGGTGAAATACATATTTTCACTGTAGTTTTGGTAGTGTCCCGATACCTTCCACAGATCGCTTCTGAGCATCTCTGGACCGCGAACCGGCTCATAGCCACGCTTGCGATGAGCTTTAAAAAGGAGACTTTCCAAACGTGAACGCATACGCGCCCCTGCCGGAAGCCAAATCGGAAATCCTGCCCCCACCTCTTCACGGAAGGTAAAGAGTTTCATTTCGGCACCGATTTTGCGGTGATCCCGTTTTTCCGCTTCGGCAACCCTGTCAAGGTACGTTTTGAGCGACTCTTTATCGGCGAATGCGATCCCGTAAATACGAGTCAACATCTCATTTTTGCTATCACCGCCCAAGTATGCACCAGCAATTTTGGTCAGTTTGAAATTACGCAACAATCCTACACTAGGTAAGTGCGGTCCACGGCAAAGATCTTCAAACTCCCCTTGCTTGTAGATCGATACTGTCTCAGAAGGGATCCGATCCATGACGGCTTGCTTGAGGTGATCGTTCGCGAATTTAGTGCGTGCCTCCTCTTTGGTGATCTCGTAACGCTCAATCACCTCTTTTTTCTTGACTATCTCATGCATCGTTTTTTCGATCGTTTTGAGATCCTCTTCGCCGATACGGGAATCGACTTTAAAGTCGTAATAAAATCCCTCTTTAACGACAGGACCGACAAAGAATTTTGCTTCGGGATAGAGTTTTTTAATCGCTTCAGCCATCAAGTGGGCACACGAGTGACGGATCACTTCAAGCGCGTCGGGAGAGTTGTCATAAACAATCTCTTCACCACTGATTCCTAGAGCTTGAGCCGTTTGCAAATCGACGATCTGATCGTCATGTTTAATGGCAATAATGTCCATAGGATTGAACCTTAATTGAGAAAATATCGCGGATTATACGGAAATGTTGATTGGTTTACGATTAAAAAAACAAACTGTCGAAAAATTTGGATAAAGATAAAGGAGAAATGGTGGCCCTAACAGGACTTGAACCTGTGACCACTACCATGTCAAGGTAGTGCTCTACCAGCTGAGCTATAGGACCTTCACTAAATGAGGGACTAGAATTATACTCGTGTAGAAGTTAAAAGACACTTAACTTTTGCACGCATGCGGTCGAAAATTCACTATCAAGAGCCAAAGCACCGCCACATCAATCATCACGTCGGCAAAATTAAACACGGCAAAATCAAATCCGCAGTGCCAATAGACATAATCAACTACCCCTCCATGGATAAAACGATCATATACGTTGGACAATCCTGCGCCGGTCATAATACCCACGGGGAGAATATAACAGTTTTTTTTGAGCCAAAGGGTGTAGCCGACAACACCCCCTAGTAACACCAATTGTATCCATTTAAGGGTCTCTTCCAAAAAAGCAAACATTGAAAACGCAACCCCACGGTTATAGACCAATATCAAATCGATACACTCAGCATAATGACGGTATCCATCCACAAAAAGCCATTTGATATTCTGATCGACAATGAAAATCCCCATCGCCGCCAATACTAAAATCGATAGCGACTTAACCATTGAGCACTTTCTCGAAAAAGGCGACCAAACGCTCCATGGCCTTCTCCATCACTTTGACATCTTTCCCCTCCAACAAAATACGGAGTTTGTTTTCGGTTCCCGAATAACGGATCAAATGGCGCATATGTTCTGCTTCAACCCTTGAGAGCTGATCCGATAAACCTTCGATCTGATCGAGCGGTTTTTTGGTTTTAACTTTAATATTGACCAATTTTTGCGGATAGAGTTTAAACGGACGGAGCGCTTTGCTCGCCTTCTCCCCCGATATTAGCAACAATGCCAAAATTTGGAGTGCACTCACCAAACCGTCCCCTGTTTTTGCGTAATCGAGCATGACGATGTGGCCGCTTTGCTCTCCACCGAAATTAATTCCGTTTTCACGCATCACTTCCAAAACGTATTTATCTCCCACATTGGCACGGTAGAGTTTTAATCCATTCTCTTCCATCGTATCTTCAAGTGCTTGGTTGCTCATTACCGTGGCGACGATCCCGTCCCCTTTGAGTTGACCGCTGCGATGCAAAAAGAGCCCCAGTGCTCCGAGGATCTGGTCTCCGTCCACCTCTTCCCCTTTTTCATCAACGACGATCAACCGATCAGCATCCCCATCGAGTGCGAATCCGATATCGGCACGATATTGTTTAACCGCTTCCCGTAAATCTTTGGTATGGAGTGCTCCGCACCCTTCATTAATATTGAATCCGCTGGGTTTATCGTGCAATACGATCACTTCGGCACCCAACTCTTCGAGCACCGTAGGTCCCACTTTATATCCTGCGCCGTTGGCAGTATCCAAAACGATCCGCAACCCTTGCAATGTCAATTCTCGGCTGAATGAGTTTTTGAGCTGAACGATGTAGCGACCAATAACATCATCGATCCGTTTGGCACTTCCTATCTTTTTGCCGGTTGCCTGCCCCTCTTTAAGATGAGCTTGATCATGAACGATTGCTTCGATTTGTGCTTCAATCTCTTCGGAGAGTTTGTTGCCTTGTGCATCGAAAAATTTGATCCCATTATCTTCGTACGGGTTGTGACTTGCAGAGATCATAATCCCCGCATCACACCGCATATTCTCCGTCAAAAAAGCGATCGCTGGGGTGGGCATCGGACCGATTTGCACCACGTCGTAACCTACAGCGGTGAGTCCGGCGACAATCGCATTTTCGATCATGTAACCGCTTCGGCGAGTATCTTTGCCAACCAAAATCTTTTTGGTTCGTGCATGAGCGCTAAAATAGATCCCCGCCGCCATTGCCACCCGCATTGCCAATTCAGCCGTTAAAAACGAGCCCGCTTCGCCTCGAACCCCATCGGTTCCAAAAAGTTTCATTATTTTTTCTTCCTTTTCATTTGATATTAAACACTAAAACGAATTCATCCGTTTTAGTGGCAAGGACTAAAGTCCTTTGCAATCCCCTAAAGCTACAAAAACTACCGTTTTTGAGATTATTTTTAGAGACATCCATAAATTATTAAAATATTATTAGTATTAATAATTACTAATTAATTTTTATTTCATATTCTATAAATTTTAACTTAAATTTAATTTTCTTTAAGGTAATATTCCATCCTAAATTATACCTCGACAAGGATAAATGCCATGGCAAACCATAAGTCAGCATTGAAACGCATCCGTCAAACGGAAAAACGTACTGAACGTAACAGATTTTACCGCACACGTATTAAAAACATCGTTAAAGCAGTTCGCACTGCTGTTGAAGCTGGAGACAAAGATGCTGCACGCGCCGCTCTTGTTATCGCCAATGCTAATCTTCACAAATATGTTAGCAAAGGTGTCTTGAAAAAAGAGACTGCTGCACGTAAAGTTAGCCGCCTTCACCTCGCTGTCAATAAATTAGCAGCGTAATTTTTTGCCCTCGGGCAAAATTCTTTCTTAAAAATTTTCTCTAAACGCTCTTTTAGGACGCACTCATGTTATCCGACAAACTCACCCCTTTTATCAACCGTTACAATGAAATCACCGAACTGCTCAGCTCTCCAGACATCGGTAATGATATCAAACGGATGACCGATCTATCCAAAGAGCAATCCTCTATCCAACCGATAGTCTCAAAAGCAATGGAGTATAAAAAGCTCCTAGAGGATATCGAAGAGAACAAATCACTCGCATTTGATGCTGAATTAGGAGAGCTCGCCAAAGAGGAGCTCAAATCACTTGAGCCGATGGTAGAGCCGCTCGAAGAGGAGATCAAAAAACTCCTCATCCCCGCCGATCCCAACGATAAACGGAATATCTACATCGAATTGCGCGCGGGTACTGGTGGAGATGAAGCGGCGATTTTCGTCGGCGATTTGTTCAGTGCGTATGCCCGTTACGCTGATCTTAAGGGGTGGAAAATCGATCTAATGAGCACCAGCCCTTCCGATGCGGGAGGATACAAAGAGCTCATCGCCCTCATCAAAGGTGAAGGGGTCTATTCACGGCTCAAACACGAAGCGGGAGTGCATCGTGTCCAACGTGTCCCAGCTACCGAATCTCAAGGGCGTGTCCACACCTCAGCGATCACCGTCGCTATCATGCCCGAAGTCGACGATGTCGAAGTGGTCATCAACGAAAACGATCTCAAAATCGACGTTATGCGCTCAAGCGGTTCAGGTGGACAAAGCGTCAATACCACCGACTCTGCGGTTCGTATCACCCACATCCCGACAGGAATTGTCGTCACCAACCAAGATGAGAAGTCACAGCATAAAAATAAAGATAAAGCGATGAAGATCCTCAAAGCACGTATTTACGATATGCAGATGGAAGAGATCAAAGAAAAAGAGATGTCCGATCGCAAAGAGCAGGTGGGGAGCGGAGATCGATCAGCCCGCATCCGAACTTACAATTATCCCCAAAATCGTATCTCCGATCACCGGATAAACCTCACCCTCTATCGTCTCGATGAGATTATGCAGGGGGGATTAATGGATGATATTATCGAGCCACTGATCGCCAATGCTCAAGCGCAAATAATGGAGAGGGCGGGATTATAGAGTTTAATGTGATTAACTGACCTTGCGCACTTGATGAAATCAATGGCAAAAAGGGTAGTTTCTCCCATATCCGAAAGACATGGCAAGCTTTAGGGGATTGTAGGGAGACTTGTCCCTGCCA
>JACXUF010000028.1 GCA_014764105.1 Sulfuricurvum sp.
AAATATCCGTGATGTTGATTTCGCAGCAGAATCGGCGAACTTTAACAAATTCAATATTCTTGCTCAGTCTGGCTCTTATGCAATGTCTCAAGCCAATGCAGTACAACAAAACGTTCTCAAATTGCTTCAATAGCAATTTGAGTAGAGCTGCATAAATCGTTGGACACTCAAAAGAGTGCCGGCTTTTGGGTTATTTCTCGACAAATATTTGATTTTCAGATAGTCTCTTTTTGAGTGCTTCGTATTTTTCTAAATCTACTTCGATCTCTTTTTTTGATCGTTTGACAATACGTTCTCTAAGCTCTTTTGGCCATGATTCAATAGCTCGTAAAATCGTTGTGCGGGTCGCATCGATTCCACCAGCGATAATGAAAAGCCAATAGCGATGATTCATGATCCACTTGAGCATTTTTGCTTTTTTCTCTAAATCTGTTTCTGCCCTTTCAAGACTTATTGGGGCCAAAATAATCTCAAGATTCAAAATGTAAGATTGGAGTACGCTGGTATAAAGATCGGCAAATGTGTCATCATCAAACATCGATTTGACTTTATCGATTTGATCGAGAGTATGGTACATTGCTTCCATATTTAATTCATCCAAACGGTTCTCTTCGGAAAGTTTGATGTAGTTTTCACACTCTTCTTGGACTTCCATGAAAATTTCTTCTACGATTTCTTGGTGTTTAATTGAATGTTCAATCCAAAAATTGATTTTATCGATGTATTTATCTGTATACTCTTTTTGTTTTTCGGGGGTTGCATACTTGAGTTCAACTTTTTCTTTAACAAAAGAATAATCAACGTATTGTTCAATAGCTTTTTCGAAGGGGAGCTCGATAGCCCCTTCGATACGAGCCCCACCTTCAGTGCAGTTGATGGTTGTTGTCATCTCTTTGTATTTGGAAATAGTTTTTTCAAACCCGTTTTTGAAAAGTACCCAGTATTTTGTTGTACGAATTTCACCCTCACCTCCATAGCGTTTAACATAGATTTCATGTCCATCCACTGACTCTTCGTTCTCACCGTAGACATGTCCCTCAGCATGGGAGGAGTTGTCATCACCAAAGGCAAGATCTTGACCGATTAAGATTATATTTTTAATCCCCATTGCAATACCAAGTTCATGAGCTAGATTTGCGGCACTCATATTGACACCAATATATCCGTATTGCTCCAAATCAAAATATTTGAGGTATTCATTGGGGCGCATCACCATGATTTTGTTCCCAGTTGTGATTGCATCTTTGGTTTTCATGTGGACGTAAGAGACAAAAACAAAATTGATATCTTTTTGAAATTCAGGAGAACTGCCTTCGAAAAACTTTGCGGTTTCTGGGACGCGTTCGAGTGCACAAACGAAATCGGGCTTAATTCCGTTGCGTTCTAAAATTGGATAGCTTGCATCGACACTAATAATCGTTACATAATCTTTGATTTTATGGAGCAATGGGATTTGTTTTGATAAACTCGGACCGGTAGAAACGATGATAGCTGTTTTTGCTGATTTGTAGTCGGCCAAGCTTTTGATTGGGATGCTTTTGATCATATCTGGGAGGTTGATAATGTGATTTTCAATCCCCCAAAGTGAATCGATCATGTCGTTACCATGGGAAATAACATTGGTTTCAATTGTCTTAGTTAATAGTGTGTTGAGTTTGATGAGTTCTTCTCCAAATACACGATAGTAGTAATCGCTGAGCACTTCAATTTCAAAAAGACGGGCATAAATTTTCCCTTCCATGTGCATTAAATAGTGATATGCATTAGGATAATCCATATTATTGCTGAGTTCTAAAACCAGTTTTTTGGATTCGAGTTCTTCTGAAAAATCGATCAAGTTGAGGACAATGTAGAGTATTTCAGGGTCCGGTTCAAATATGAGAATGCGTTGAACATGGGCTGCTTTGAGAAAGGCTTTGATTGCAACACCGTTGCCGATTCCAAAAAAATAACGAAATCGCATCCGTTCTTTCGATTCGTGCTCATTCATGAAATTTTTGGTATCGGCAATCGGGGCAGTATAAAGAAATTCATTTGTTTTCATATCAAGCATGTTGATATCCAAAGGATCTTTGCCTATAAAAACTTCGTAACGTTCATTTTGAGACATTCCGAATAATTGAGCAGCCAAAGTAGGATGAACATGAAAAAGCTGTTGAATGTTCTTTTCAAAAATGTTGATTGGGGATGTGTTCATAATGGTCCTTATTGTTTGGGTGTGATTGGTTTAACATCGTTGATGTAGCCCGATTTTTTTAGAAGTTTTGAAAAATTGATTAGCAAAAGGTCTTGATATTTTTTGGCGATAGCCAAGACTCCTACTGGCAAATTGTTCTCCCCTTTTAGTACTGGCATCATCAGCGCTGGAAGACCTAGAAAAGTCCAAATGAGGTTGGAGTCGGGGAGCTCTTCGCAATGGAGCCCATAAGGAGCTTCCCCAGCAGTTCCCAAAGTTAAAAGAACGTCATAAGGCTCCATCCACTCGTTAAAGGAGCGTATTAATAATGCTTGTTCGTTGATAGCATGAAAATAGATGGAAGGATCAATTGTATCTCCGTGTTCGATCATTTTTCGAAAACGCTCACTCATTTGTCCTTTATGTCTCATCTCATCTTTAAAGTAATAGGAGAGGGCTTTATCGTAGATCGTGGTATGTAGCTCATAAATGGAGGTTAAAAATTCAGGAAAATCGATAGACTCGATCGTGACGTTTTCAATATTGATCGATTGGTTCCATATTTGAAACGCTTTTTTTTCACTTTCTCCAGCAAACTTCCATTGGGGATGGGTGATAACTCCAACTCGAATCGGTTTTTTGGGATCATGAACATATTGATCAATGTATTGATGGACAAATTCGTAGTTGGCACCATGAACACGTGAAGCATTGAAAATCATTTCTAAATCGTCTACACTACGGGTAAAAAAACCTAAGGTGTCGAGGGTATCGGTGGTTTTTAGGACGCCGATACGAGGTAGTACGCCAAAAGAGGCTTTGTATCCGTAAACCCCACAAAAGCTTGCCGGTTTTCCGATCGAACCAGCTGTTTGTGATCCCAAAGCGATTGGAACCATTCCAGCCGCTACTGCTGCGGCCGATCCGCTCGAAGAGGTCCCTGGAGTTCGGCTCAGATCATGCGGATTGCGTGTTTGCTCTTGATGATGGACAGCAAATTCGGCGGTAACCGTTTTTCCTAGCATCAGGGCTCCTGAACGCCGGAGATAGTGAATCATCCTAGCATCGTTGCCAGGGGTAAAATCCTTCCAAATTGCAGAACCCATCTCGGTAGGCATATCAAATGTGTTGTAGATATCTTTGACTCCGATAGGGATTCCCCATAGAGGGTTTTCGTGAGGATTTTGTAGGGCAATTTTATCAAGCTGTTTTTGGATCACATCGTCATCTATATAAGCCCATGCACCAATAATTGGATCGATAGCTCGGATCCGTGCACAGAGAGCTTCCGAGAGAGTTTTTGGGGTGATCTCTTGATTTAACAGCTTTTGTCTTAAGCTGAAGGCATTGAATTCATATAATTCTTTCATTTGGCTTCTCGGAATTTCCCTTGGCGCATCGCTTTGAGGACATTGGTGTATTCCTCTTCGGTAATATTTGCCATATCGAGAAATTCATCTAGATAGACTGGACGTTGTTGATCGTATTTTTTCGCAATCTCAAATCCCTCTTCACGCGTGAGTAATCCTGCGCGCACATCGGCACTCGCCTGATCGGTTCCGCGTCCAAATCCTCGTTTAACGAATTTCATATGGTCATGAAGCGTTTCAAATTTGCATTCGTTTCCTTTGAACCCTTTGTAGTGACCAGGGCGATGCTCTTCGCGCCAGCCGTACTCTTTTTTGATAAATTCCATTTGCCGTTCATCATCCCAAAAGAGATAATCTCCTAAATGCAACCCCACCACGCCGACACGCTCAATATCTTCAAAGCTCGGAAGCTCAAATGGTTTGAGATCTTTGTGGGTGATCTCCTCGTCGATCATCTGTTCGGGATAGAGTTTGGCGGAAACTTTGGTGAAATAGTCTCGATCGAATTTTTGGACATTGTCTCGGAAATCGGCACGACCGCTGCTCTCGCACACTGATTCCCCCCAAATAATGAGAGGAATGTTGAATTTGACCGCAATCTGAAGCGGAAATGCACCAACACCGGCATGACAATGCCAGCAGGAATCTCCGATTTTATAAAATGATTTAACAAAGAGTTTTTTCACCAAAGCTTTATTTGGGGTGAACATAATGTGATCAATCTCAAGTTTTTCAAGGGCATTTTCGAGATTGTATTTTCCTGTTTCGGAATACCAGTTGTGGTTAAATGTCACAGCAAGCGGTTTCATGCCGTACACTTTTTTGAGGACATGAAGCTGAAAAACACTGTCTTTTCCACCGCTGATGGGGATAATGCAATCGTAATTGTCTCCCGCTTTTTCCTTATAACTTTCGAGTGTCTTGCGCAAGATGGCTTCACTTTTTTTCCAATTGATCCGCATTTTTTGCTCTTGGGCTCGGCAAGCTAAACAGATTCCGAGTTCATCGAACTGCATCCCTTCGTTGGAGCTTGGCATGCAACAACGGGTGCAATAACGAAGGTAGTCTTTGTAGAGAGGTTCCCCATATTTTACCGAAGGGGCATCGGTGGGTAACATTTGCTTCGTCATAATTGAGCCTTTTGATAGTCGCGATTCAAAATTCCATATTCCACTATATCGACAAATTCTCCATTTTTAAAAAGGGCTTCTTTGCGATATCCTTCTTGATTCATGCCTAATTTTTCTGCGAGTGATCGCATTCTTTTGTTTTTGTAGTGGGTTCCGCAATAAATTCGATGGAGATGAAGGGAGTTGAACCCATAATCAAATAAAAGATGCGAGGCTTCAAATCCGATCCCATTTCCATAGACTGAGGGATCTCCGATCAAAATCGCAAACTCGGCACTGCTGTTTTTGGCTGAAATATGCTGAAGGGAGATATTGCCGACATGACGCCCATCCTCTCGTAAGCAGATGGCAAAAACAGCATAGGTGGGATTGTCGGTGACATTGGCTATATAGGCTTGTGCCATCTTGCGAGTATAGGTTGTATCGCCGTGTGAATTGTATCGGCATACATCAGGATCGTTCAACCATGTAGGGTATGCTCCCTCTGCATCACTTATTTCAATCGGACGCAAATAAATGTTTTTGCCCTCTAATCTCATAAAAGCTCCGAGCGGTTTTCCCATACTTTGATAAAGGCGCGTACCACATCATCCATATCGGCTTTGCTCATCCCTGGACGGATAAATTCATGGGTTATGAGATGATCAAAATGCATTGATTCTGTTGTCGGACAAAGCCCTTTGGGATAGGTAATGTCGCTGAGATTAAACGGATAGCCATCGCGTCCGAAAGCGATACGTTCCTGATAGAGCGGCTGAAGATAGAGAGGTTTGACATAGCCATAGCTCAGCAGTACCGTCGATTCTTCCCGTAGAAGAGTCGGAGGGAGTTCGGCTTTGACCGCATCGATAAAACGGTTGCGATGCATCTGTGCAACCTTGGCATCAAACTGAAGTGGATGGACATAAAAAGCGTGTTTTGCCCCCTCGCGGATTTTGGTCGGCTTGATGCAGGGGATTTGTCCTAACTGTTCATTGAGATACTTGGTATTTTCAAGCCTTTGCGCCAACAATGCAGGGAGTTTTTCGAGCTGACATCTAGCGATTGCGGCTTCAATTTCGGTCATTCGGTAGTTGTAACCAATCATGTTGATGAGTTCAGATTTATCATGGATCCCCCGTGCGGAGAGGACCGCTTCGGCATGGTTGCGGATCAGACGGATTTTATCAGCCAGCACATCATCATCGGTCACGATAATTCCCCCCTCTCCACTATGAATATGTTTGTGGTAGTTGAGTGAATAGACCCCAATATCGCCAAGTGTCCCAGCGTATTTATCACCCAGCATTGCACCAGGGGCTTGCGCTGCATCCTCGATCACAAAAAGGTTATGCTTTTTTGCCAAAGCGTTAATCGCCACCGCATCGTAGGGTTGTCCAAAGATATCAACGACAATGATCGCTTTGGTTTTCGGAGTGATCTTGGCTTCGATGCTTTTGACATCCAAACAATAAAAATCTTCTTCGATATCAGCAAAAATAGGAATCGCACCATAAATGAGTGCTGCGGTTGCTGAAGCGCTCATTGTGTAGGCGCTGACGATCACCTCATCTCCAGGACTGATCCCGCAGGCACCGACGGCAGCATAAAGACCTGATGTCGCGGAATTCACACTGATTGCGTGTTTAACACCAAAATGCTTGCTCCACTCCGATTCCAAAGCGCGCACTTCGGGACCGCCGAAAAAGTCATCATGCCATGTCCCTAAAAAGGTAGATAGTTTTCCTGAACGTAAGACCCGCAATACAGCCTCTTCTTCTTCGACTCCAATCGTGTTATAAGCGGGAAACGGAGTTGTGCGCAGCTTTTTACCACCGTTAATAGCAAGTTTTATCATGGGAGCACCTTGGAAAAAGTTTGAAAAATAATCGTATGAATATGGAGATGTTCACTTAAAATTTGTTTGCATGTCTCTTTATTTTTTTTCAACAAAAACTCTACGGAGTCATACGCATAGTTCGATAGATTCGTGGTTATTGTCTCGTGAAGTGCGAGAGAAAAATACCCTTCATACGTCGAAGGAACACGTGAATATATCTCTATTTTATCCCCTCCGTCTAAAATTTTGATCATCCCCCGTTCAAACCAAAATGTTATCTCAAATAAAGCATATGGAGGATGCGCAATGACAGATATCAAACCATCTGTATTTTCTAAAGAAACCCCAAACTCTCCGCAAAGATCTTCATGACAAAACGATCCTCGAAATGGCTTGATCGATACCAAATTTCCTAAGAAGTGGCTCAACACCGCTAACATGTGTGATCCGTTATGAAGTAGCCCTTTTGTACACACCCCCTGAAACCCTAATGATTTGCCAAATTCACCTTTTTGAACCCGCTCCGCCAAATGGATAAATGTAGGGTTATAGCGACGAATAAAATGGACCAAGATTTTCTTATCACTTTGCAAAAGCAATGTGTAGAGGGTAGAGAGTTCTTCTTGGGTTGCTACGAGCGGTTTTTCACAGAGTATCATTGAAGCATCTTGACGCTTTAGCAATGTCATCAGATCGTAAAAATGGGATTTTGTTGTGGATGAAATAGAGACAATATCGTAATGATCATTAGTGCTTATCTCATCCACACTAACATACCGATGCACATCTCCCCACCGTTCCATAAAAGCGAAAGCATTGAGTTCTGAGGGTTCACAGATTGCACAAAGCTGTGTGTCTGAATGTTTTTGATAAGCATGTGCATGACTCGCAACTGCTTTGGATATCGGTGAATCGATAAGTCCGCCGATACTCCCAGCGCCAATAATCAGTGCTTTATACATTTTGCCCTTTTGCTACAATTGTTTTGAGAAATAAAGCAAAATCCATACCGAAATCATCACTTTTCAAATGGGATGGGGCAAGAAGGTTTGGAGGAATCTTTAAAAGAGAACGCACTTGCCTCTCTTGTGGTAGAGGTAACAAAAAATCTCTATTTTTTGAGGGGAGATACGACAGAACAGGACGTTCTAAAAGTGCCGCGATATAGAGTGCCATCGTGTCAAATCCGATAACTATTTTGGCGCACAAGAGCTGATCGGTTAGCTCACACACCGCCGCATCGTTGATTTGAGCCCGAATATGGGGATAGGCTTTGAGGATTTTTTTATATCCGTTTGCATTATCGCTCGGATGAAGCCGAATCGTAAGCCCCACACATCCGAACTGTTCAAAATGTTTGAGAATATCTTCTAATGCGCTGTATTGTGTAAATCCCCAATAATTTTTATCCCCATGGGTACGCAATGCCACTGCATCGGTCGGCTCACTCAAAAAAAGAAGATTGTTGGTAGGGTGTATCTTTTTTTGACGTGCTTGAGCAATCGTATTGCGCAGATAAAAATTTTTTAGCCCCACAGGATTTGGAAGGGCGAAGGACTCTGCCAAGAAAAGGGCTCTCTGATCGGTAACTGCCGTAAAATCGCCCAGATTCTCTTCCCATCCCTCATTCGGAAAACCAAACCTCTTGCGATAGTTGCTCCAATGATCTAGGAAAGCAACCGTTGGGATGGAGTGTTCCTTACAAAAACGGACATAGGGACGCTCAATTTTCTCCTGCCATCCCGTTCCAAAAAAGAGAACATCGGGGTTAATCGATTGGAGCTGTTGCCGAGGATCTTCTATAGGGGAAAAGGGGAGATGGTAGCGTTCGCACAGCCGCCCCATAGGACTTTGTGCTATTGCGAAAATATACCATGAATAAAGGTCAAAATACTCACGAATGAGTGCGCACAGTATCTCAGAGCTGCCAGCATCATGGGATACGACGGCAATCGTTATAGAATGTGATCCCATGAGAGTGGCGTTCCTTTTAAAGCATCCTTTTTGAATTTTTTTCCGATAATTTCTTTGAGATGTTTGGGGGCTAATCCGAACCCTGGTCGGACCGATCGGACATTTGAAGCATTGATGGTTTCGCCCGCTTTGACATCCTCAGCGACAAATAGGCTTCTTGAAAACTCTCTCGATTTTAGACTTTTGAGCGAAAGTTCATAGCTCACCTTCCCCATCAGTTTTTCGGTATCGCGCACCGCATCGACCATCATTTTAAACTCCTGCGGTTCTAGACTAAAGGCGCTATCGGCTCCGCCCATGCCACGGTCCAAAATAAAATGCTTCTCGATAACACGTGCCCCTAGAGCGACGGCGACGACGGGAGCGGCGAGGCTCATCGTGTGATCGGAGAGCCCGACAGTGACGCCGAAGCGTGCAATCATGTCGGGAATGGTGGCGAGGTTCATCTCCTCTAGCAAGGCGGGGTAGGCGCTGGTGCATTTGAGTAGCGTTATCTGGTCGTTGCCCGCTCGTCGGCAGGCGGCAAGTGCCTCTTCTATATCGGGCAGGGTGGCCACGCCCGTGGAGATGATGATCGGTTTGCCTTTGGCGGCGGTGTATTCGATGAGGGGGATGTCGGTGATCTCGAAGCTGGCGATCTTGTAGGCCGGGACATCCAGCGTTTCGAGGAAATCGACGGCGGTGGGGTCAAAGGGGGAGGAGAAGGCCTCCATGCCGAGGTTGCGGGCATGTTCGAAGAGGATCGGGTGCCACTCCCATGGCGTCATTGCCTCAGCGTAGAGGTCGTGAAATTTGCGCTTGTCCCAAAGGGTGCCCTGACTGATGGTAAACAGTGCGCTGTCGCAGTCGAGCGTGATGGTGTCAGGGGTGTAGGTCTGTAGCTTCACCGCATCGGCACCTGATGCCTTCATCGCATCAATCGTTTTTAGCGCCGTATCGAGCGAACCGTTGTGATTTGCGGAGAGTTCGGCGATAATAAAAACTTTGTCATCAATATGCTGGTGTCCAATTTTCATGCTTTTTGCTCCATGATAATCATCTCTCTCCCCTTATACAATGTTCGGCTTCTCTCCGTAAAATCGAATTTTTCGTACAAATGTTTAGCCCGTTTGTTGTCGGCGAAAACACTCGCGATCAATGTCTTCACCCCAAGCGTAGAAAAGCCATACTTGATCACTGTATTCATTAAAGCATGGCCCATTCCCCTCATCTGGGGGTTGGCATAAATTCCGATTTCGGCAGATTTTTGAGTAATATCGGTAAAATCGATCACTCCGATATAGGCATCCCCTTGTTGAACTAAAAAATAGCGTTTATCCGCTCTATTTTTGAGCGATTCGACAAAGCGCAGATGGTTTTCCAGTGAAATCTCATCGCCATTTAGCATCCAACACCGAATGTCGCTATGGTTGCGCCACTCTAACACCAATGTTAGTAGCTCTTTATCAAGTGTTGTAAAATCGAGCAATTGCACCTGCATCCCACCCCTTTAACACGGTATAACCCTCTTTTTCTAAATAGACAAACATATCCTCTTGGTTTGTGGCTGTTTGTACTCCAATAAAAGGGATCTCCATAAACAACACTTCATGTACCATAACGCTTGGGGTAATGATTGCCAAGCAGCTTTGATGGAGTAGTTGCGCAATCCGCTTAGAATTAATCTCTAACGTCATGTTTTTTTTTGTTTGGACAAAAGCCTTGAGTTCACCTACGTGGATATTGGCGGATGTCGTGACGACACAGACTCTCATGTCATCGCTTATGGTTGAGAGGATACTCATCGTCGCATTTGTCGGATCGGTTCCCCCCATCGCAATAAAAATATCGTAGATTTTTTCTCGTTGGATTTGTTTTTCGGTTTTAAACTCATCGCGTATCAGCGTATACTCTGCACCGCAGCGAAGTTCACACTGTTTGGGAACCAACCCGCGGTATCGATTTGCATCCGCCGAAATATTATGGTTGAGGAGAATGTCGCAATAGTGAGCCGAGTAGGTATCATCAAAAGAGAGGATAGTAACTTTGCAAGCTTTTTTGACCTTTTGTTCGAAAACGGCATCGATACCGTAGTGATCGAACACCACCTTATCAATTTTATATTCTCGAATAAGTTCGATTAGTTCATCGGGATCGTTGGAACTCAGAATGTGGACGGGATAGGGAATCTGATCGATGATATTACCACTTAAATTTTGACAAGCGAACATTACCGTATCTTCACTCTGTTGCGCGGCAAAGACCACATCACGCATAATGTGCCCCAATCCGATAGTACTTGAAGAGTCGGCACGGATAAGGAGGTTCATAGCGTTTGGAGCACTTTGTGCATCAATTCGGCGCGTGTCCAGTCTTCGGGGGTATCGATATCCTGCACGAGGTGGCGCGGCAAGACGATTGTGGTTGCTATGTTAGAGAAAATGGGTTTCCCCTCCAGCCACGCTTCCCGCGTCCCCCAATAAAATTGCCCCACGTCATGATACGCCTCTTCGAGGTCTTGCGAGCGCGTTGCGAAATGCTCGGGATAAAACATCTCTATATTCCCTTCGTGATCCCGTTTGACCCCTCGTTGAATCGGGAAAGGAAATGTGGTCACAGGAAAGGCATAGTGTTTGTTGTGGGTTATAAGGATGTTATAGGCTAACTGGATCTCCTGTGAACGGACAAAGGGGGCAGTAGCGTAGATGCAGCATGCATGGGTGATAATATCGCAGTTAGCTTCGAGTGTTTGGATGGCGTGAGCAATGACAGGGATGGTGGGTGTATAATCGTCACTAAGCTCTTTGGGGCGGATAAAGGGTGTTTCGGCTCCGTAATTGCGTGCTACTTCGGCTATCTCTTCATCATCAGTCGTTACAATTATACGATCAAATAACCCCGATTCCTGAGCTGCTTTGATGCTGTGGGCTATGATGGGGAGGCCGGCAAACATTTTGATATTTTTTCGTGGTATCCGTTTGCTTCCGCCACGGGCTGGGATAATGGCAACGCGCATTTTTAAACTCCTAACGCCGATGAGGCAAAGCTCCATTCGGCTACACTAACGCTACGTACTTTTCGGCAGAATGCCCAACGCTGTTGCGTATTCAAAACGAACACCTTCGGTAGGAATATTTTTCGATCACTTCCAAAACGGTATCGGCAACCATAATGGCATCTTG
>JACXUF010000176.1 GCA_014764105.1 Sulfuricurvum sp.
TACAACCCCCTAAAGCTTGCCATATCTTTCGGATATGGCAGAAAACTCCCCTTTTGCCCTTGATTTCATCAAGTGTGTAAGGGTAGTTATAACCTATCAAATGTGTGGGAAACGTTGAGGAGATGTGAATCTCCCGATGGGGAGATTAGAGAATGGATGAAGGATCGGCAATAACACCCTTGATCGCCGAAGCGGCAGCGACAGCCGAATTGGCAAGGTAAACTTTTGATGAGCGTGCCCCCATTCGTCCGACAAAGTTACGGTTGGTGGTGGCGATGGCAACTTCGTTATCCCCCAAAATCCCCATATATCCCCCCAAACACGCACCGCAGGTCGGGTTGGAGACGACACCCCCCGCATCGACGATGATATCGATGTAGCCCAGTTTTGTCGCTTCACGTAAAATACGCTGTGTACCTGGTGTGACAATAAGGCGAACATCAGGGTGAACGCGTTTGCCTTTGAGAATTTCGGCGGCGATTTTCAAGTCGCTTAAACGGCCGTTGGTACAGCTCCCAATAAACGCCTGATCGACTTTGATGTTATCGCTGACAGCTTGAGAGAGAGTGTGACCGTTTGATGGCAAGAACGGATAGGCGATAACCGGTTCGAGTTTGCCCACATCGATTTCGAGTACTTGAACATAGGTGGCATCCTCATCGGAAGTGTGAATTTTTGGTTCACGTGCGAGGGGCTTGTCGGCGAGGAACTCGGCTGTGATCTCGTCGTAGGCGATGATACCGCTTTTCGCCCCCGCTTCGATCGCCATGTTGCACATACTAAAGCGGTCATCCATGCTGAAATACTGGATTGAATCACCGACAAATTCGAGAGTTCGGTAGAGTGCTCCATCGACCCCGATCATACGGATTACTTCGAGGATGACATCTTTTCCGGTAGTGTATTTGCCCGGTTTTCCGCTTAATACAACTTTGATTGACTCAGGGACTTTGAACCAGTTTCCTCCCGTTACCATTGCAAATGCCAAATCGGTTGAACCCATCCCTGTCGAGAATGCGCCGAGTGCTCCGTGGGTACAGGTGTGCGAATCGGCACCGATGATCACATCACCTGGTACGACGAGCCCTTTTTCGGGGAGGAGTGCGTGTTCAATCCCCATCTCTTTTTCGTCAAAAAAGTTTTTCATTGCGTGTTTTTTGGCAAAATCGCGGCTGATGCGTGCTTGGTTTGCTGAAGCGATGTCTTTGGCGGGGATAAAGTGATCAAGAACAATCGAAAAACCATCAGGATTGGCGAGTTTGGTTGCTCCGGCATCTTCGAACGCTTTGATGGAGATCGGGGTCGTGATGTCGTTCCCAATGACCATATCAATCGGAGAACGGACGATCTCACCCGCATAGACAGGGTGACCGACGTGGTCGGAAAATATTTTTTCGGTAATCGTTTGTGGTTTAATCATGGTTGCCCTTAATACGCTCCAAGGAGTAAAGCCCCTTGCGCTACGTTAACACTGGGCTCTCTTTTGGCAGAGAGCTCATGCACGCAAGCGTGCATTGTGTGAATTGACCCAGTTTGATTTTTCGTTGCGATTATACCACAGCCTCCCTTAGCGTTTGGGGGTTAATTTGATACCTTGAGAAGTGTCGCAACTTTTGGTTACGCACGATTTGGTTTTCTCTTCGTCGCACGTTTTTCCCCTTTTAAATCTATCATCGCCACGATCCTTTCTTCTTGTGATCATAGTCGATCTTGAATGTGCAGAACATTGTTTTGCGCTACCTAACAAACTTATAACTGATGTTAGACACTTTACACTCATAGCCCGCAAAGCATCAGGGACAAACGTCCCTACAACCCCCTAAAGCTTGCCATATCTTTTGGATATGGCATAAACTCCCCCTTTTGCCCTTGATTTCATCAAGTGCGTAAGGGCAGCTTATAATCGGTTTAAAGGATTGTCCTTTTATTGCCCTTAATCATCCTTTTTATTGTTGATTGCTATCCACACTGTATGCTGCAAGTGGCACATACACCAGCGTTAGTAAAGTCCCCACCAGT
>JACXUF010000177.1 GCA_014764105.1 Sulfuricurvum sp.
AGATCATTCGGGGTCGTTTTGAGTGGGTTGTAGCGAAATGTTACCTGTTTGGGAGCGTCGAAGGTACGGATAATCGTTTCAAATTGATCTTTGGGGACGATTTGTCCTAAACGCTCGCGAAACGGTTCGGGGAGACTCATTTGCGTACTACTCCGCTGAGAACAGGGACAAAATCACATGCCTCAAGACTATCCTCGTGGATTACCCCGCCTTGCTTCGTAAAACGGGTGATCACCTGCTCGTGCCCTTTGTCAATCGGAGCGATTAAAATCCCCCCCTCTTGGAGTTGATGAAAGAGTTTTTGGGGGATTTCACGTGCCGACGCGGAGAACAAGATACGATCAAATGGAGCATACTGCTCCCAGCCGTTTTGGCCATCATCGGTACGGGTGTGAATATTCCCCAGCTGTAGATAGCGGAAACGCTCTTTCGCCTCCAACAGTAACGATTCGATCCGCTCGATCGTGAATACGCGGCGGAATATTTGAGAGAGAACTGCCGCCTGATAGCCGCTGCCGCATCCGATCTCCAATACGCTATCACACCCCTCAGGGTTGAGATACTGCGTCATTTTCGCAACCGTCAAAGGGGATGAGATGTATTGCTGTGCTCCGATGGGGAGGGCATCGAGGCGGTAGGCGTTATGGCGCATCGCTATGGGAGCGAATACTTCACGATTGGTGTTGATAATGGCGTTTTTGATAATGGGACGGAGGGGGAATTTTTTATGGATCTCTTCTGCCATTCGGGTAGTTTTGATCGCAGTGATTCTATCGATGTTCATTCTATTCCTACGTTTAGATAGCGTCGCATAGACGCTACGGTTTGGCTCTCAAAATGGGATATGAGGAGTTCGGCACCGTGATTGCGTAACTCTCCTCCAAAAGGGGTGATGATGCCGCTCATGGCGCTTGTATCTTCGTTCGCCGCATCACTGGCGATAACGTAGCACTGATTCATCACCGCTAATGCGTTGGTGAGGGTAACGAAATGTTCGCTCCGTAGTTTTCCCCATTGGGCGCTTATCGTGATGATATCGCACCCTTCTAGCTTTTGCCACAACGTTTTGAAACGAAGCTCAAAACAGATCAGAATCCCGATTTTGATCCCCTCAAAAGTAAACGCAATTATATCACCCTCCTCTCCCGGTGTGAAATATTCGTGTTCGGCACCCAGTGTGAAGAGTTTTGCTTTGTTTTGACGGTGGAGGATCCCCCCTTGGTGCAATGCGTAGGCGGTGTTTACAATCCCTTCCTCTTCTTTGGTAATGGCGGTAAAGATCAGCAGTCTGTCGTTGAGGTGTTTTATAAGAGAGTCGATGGCAAAAGGGGTAAAATCGACCGCTTCGTCAAAACGATCGTACGCAAAACCGCTCAGACATACTTCGGGGGCAACAACGATGGCATCTTCGGGAGTTTTTGAGAGCAGTTCAATGAGACGCTCAAGATTGCGGGAGAAATCACGGTGCGTCTCGAAGCAAAGGGAGACGACACTGCGGGTTTTAGAAGTCGTCAAAACTGAGGCTTCCTTTGGAGTAGTTGGTGACGGTACCTTCGAAAAAGTTCGTTTTTTGATCATTGAATTTGGAGAAATCATCAACCCATTTGATTGGATGGGAGACGTTGTAGAGGGGTTTGAGTCCGACGGCGCTGAGGCGTTGGTCGGCGAGATATTGGATGTATTGTTCCACGATTTCGTTGGTGAGACCCAAAATCTGTCCTTGAGTGATGTATTTGCCCCATGCGGTTTCAAGTTCAACCGCTTTGCGGAACATATCGTAGACCTCTTCGATCAGTACTTCGGTAAAAAGATCGTTTCGTTCGCGGCGCAAGGTGTTGATGATGTTTTGGAACAACACGAGGTGGGTCACTTCGTCGCGTTGAATAAAGCGGATCATCTGCGCAGAGCCGAGCATTTTCCCTGAACGCGCAAGAGTGTAGATATAGGTAAATCCACTGTAAAAGTAGATACCCTCTAATATTTGATTAGCAAAACATGCTTTGACAAA
>JACXUF010000178.1 GCA_014764105.1 Sulfuricurvum sp.
TCTCCAAAGAGCTACTTGCAACACTTTCCGATGATCAGGTTCGCGCCCTTATCCACAAAGCCAAAGAGTTTCTCAAAAATGAGATCACCCAAAAAGCACCCGAATATCAAAGCGATTTGACCAAACTCCCGAAAAGTTTGATCGGTTTGGCACAGTTGGCACAAAAGCTGGGGCTTGAACCCGAA
Source organism: Sulfuricurvum sp. (assembly GCA_014764105.1). GTDB lineage: Bacteria > Campylobacterota > Campylobacteria > Campylobacterales > Sulfurimonadaceae > Sulfuricurvum. The sequence continues at coordinate 186 of JACXUF010000178.1, forward strand.
TCGATCAGCTTATCTACACTAAGCACTGAACCAAAAGAGAAAAGCCCTTTACCGATCGAGTTTCTCTCACAACCTCTGTTCGAGTCAAAAATGTTAGCGATGTTTCCGATACGTGAGTCCTCATCGACCAAAACAACACCGTTTGAGGCCATTACCCAGCTTCTTGGCGAAGTCAAAAGCAAAGAGCAAAAAATCCTCTCCTCTAATCAAATACCCAAAGAGGAAACTGAAAAAACAGAATCCCAACCACTTAAAACACTCCTTCAAACATTGGAAAACCGTTTAGAAAACGGCGATTTGATGAAATCATCGCAAACACCAAAAGCTATCGATTCGATTGAGGTGAAAGCCAAAGAGGCTCAACAGAGCATGCGTCATTTCGCCGGTGAACTCAAGGAGGCGCTACAAGAGTACAAACCCCCCTTTACCCGCCTTGCGATGAAGCTCAATCCCGAAAAGCTCGGCGAAGTGGAAGTGACTTTGGTACAGCGAGGCAACAACGTTCATGTCAATATTCAATCCAACAACACAACCACAGTCGCCTTTTTGGCCCATAACGCGACGGAACTAAAAGCGCAGCTCGCCCATCATGGGATTACCAATACCACCATGAACTTTATGTCGGGCGGAGAGAACCAACAGCAAAACAACGCTCACCAACAGCAGCAAGATCACCAACACAATCGTTATAAAGCATATCGATCGTTCGAAGAGCTCGAACTCAACGAAGAGCAATTATCGGCTCTTGAAATCATCATCCCGCACTACGCATAAGGAGTTATCATGGCAATCGATGCATACGGCAATACGTTAGGAGCCTCATCTGCAACCACCGCCGCAACCAGCACCATCAATCCAAAGGGTGTGCTCGGCAAAGACGATTTTCTTCAACTGCTCCTTTTGGAACTCAAATACCAAGACCCGACCGCTCCGATGGACAGTGAGAAAATTCTAACGCAAACGTCACAACTTGCGACTCTCGAATCGACCGAAAACACCAATAAAGCACTCGAAAAGTTAGCATCAGCCCTTAGCTCTTCGATGCAATATTCAGGAATCGCAGCCATCGGCAAAATCGCCGATACCGGCAGTAATGCCGTCATCCTCTCAGAGGGAGAAGATGTCGATTTCGAACTCTATTTTCCCGATGATGTAGCATCCGGAGATGTCAATATATTGGACAAAAACGGCAATATTCTCCGGACGATGGAAGTCGGTACAACCGATGCGGGGGTTGTAAGCTACACGTGGGATGGCAAAAATAATAATGGTATCGCGATGGATGAGGGGGTGTATTACGTCGAATCATCTTATACCAAAACTGACGGCACTAATGCTACGACCCGCCTAGGGCTTTATCCGATCGAATCGATCAAATTTGACAGTGGAAAAACCTATGCCAAACTCGGCTCCAATTATGTCGATTTCAGTACAATCAAAGAAGTGATGGATAACTGACGATGACACAAGGTTACTACTCTGGAATCACAGGGATCCAAACGCATCAATATGGGCTTGATGTTATTGCTGATAACCTTGCTAACATCAATACGGTAGGATTTAAAAGCGCGACTGCTGAATTTGCCAATCTTTTTTCTGAAGCACTCGTAAGTGCTGGAAAAACCCCCACAACCAATGACATAGGGATGGGGTCACGTCTTCAGAGTACAACGGTACAAATGCACAATGGTTCTTTGTTGGCATCTGAACGTTTTAATGACCTCGCTATCAGCGGAAACGGGTGGTTTGGAGTCGTTTCGGGAAAAGAGACTTCGTATACGCGTGCTGGAAATTTTGTTTTTGACGAATATCAAAAAAC
>JACXUF010000029.1 GCA_014764105.1 Sulfuricurvum sp.
TATTTTGTCCCTCTTTGAGTTTTATAATCTCGCAATCTCCACCACTTCTGCTCTTACAACCCGTTTATCGTTCATCGCTTCAAACGTATCTCCAATATTTAAAACATCCAAATCGATCACTTTCCCCTCACGGGCGATCTGCGCAAATCCACTTTTGTTTTTATGTTTGGGATGTTGGGATTCAAAACCGTTTTTCATCTGTGCAATCAATGAGCTTTTTTCACGAAGACGTTGTGCAATTTCTCTCTCCATCGCCTCTTTGAGAGCAGGAATCTCGTTTGAAAAGCGTTGCAACCGTTGCATCATTTGTATTTCAAAACGCTTTTTCAGCTCATTAACCCTCTCTTTTTGACTCTGTAGACGGTACTCTATTCCATTGCGTCTGAATGCTTCGTACATACTCATGAGTTGTTCTCGTTTACGCCCCAGCTGCTGTTGAATCAGACTAAACGCTCTCATTTGCAATTCATCGATACTTTGTGTGAATTCGTTTTGGTCAGGGAGGAGCATCTGCATCGCTGCACTCGGTGTCGGGGCGCGCATATCACACACGTAGTCGCTAATCACCCAATCGATCTCATGACCCACCGCCGACATTACGGGGGTATTCATAGCAAAAATCGCATCGGCAACGATCTCTTCGTTAAACGCCCATAGATCCTCGATGCTGCCACCGCCCCGTCCAACAACAACCGCATCCGCATTCAGCGTATCGGCATAGCGCAGCGCATCCGCTATCTCTCCTGCCGCACGTTCTCCTTGAACCAGTACATCCAAAACGATAAGTTTGACCAGCGGCCATCGATGCGATGCGACCCGCTGCATATCCTGCAAAGCCGCCCCCGTAGCGGAAGTGACCAAAACAATCGTTTGGGGGAATTTAGGAAAGCTTTTTTTACCTGTCGGGTCGAAGTACCCTTTGAGTTCCAATTTTTGTTTGAGCTGCTCGAATGCTACCGACAACGCACCAGCACCGTAAGGCTCAGCACTAAAGACATTGATCTGATATTCACCGCGCGGTTTGTAGAGGGAGAGTGCCCCATGGAGGATGATATGAGCCCCCTCTTCGAGACGAAATTTGAGCCGTGAGGCGTTCCCTTTGAACATCACGCATTTGATGGCGGAATCGTTATCTTTGAGGGTGAAATAGATGTGTCCGCTACCGTGGTGGGTGATACGAGAAAGCTCCCCTTCTACACTCACAAACTCAAAAGAGGTTTCAAGTAGCCCCTTGATCTGTTCGTTCAGCGCAGAGACACTGAGTGTTGTTGCCATTGAGTCACTTTTTACGGGCGATTATCAATGTTGAAATATCCATCGAGAAGCTTTTGGTATAGAGTATCTCAAACCCCGCCTCTTCGAGTTCAGCTCTCATTTTTGCCACCGTCAAAAACCCCTCGATCGAATCGGGAAGATACCGGTAGGCTTCGTAGTTATTGGAGATCATCCCCCCCAAACGAGGGAGGACGTTATTCATGTAAAAATCGCGCACTTTTCCCAGCAATGAAGGATTTTCATTTTTCATAAATTCGAGAATAACGACCAACCCCCCCGGTTTAAGGACACGGTTAAACTCGCACAATCCCACTTGACGCTCCACAACGTTGCGGATACCGTACGAGATGCTGATGATATCGGCACTGCTATCGGGCTTTGGAAGTTCAGTAGCTGAAGCGATACAAAACGACATATCGGGAAATTTTTCCCGCCCGACACCAACCATCCCCTCAGAGGGGTCAACACCGACGATTTCCCCAACGCGAATGCCCGCTTTTTCGGCGCGACGCTTCCAATATCCCATCATATCGCCTGTACCGCATGCCACATCGACGATAGAATCAAGAGCCAAACTACGACAATAACCATACGCTAAATCGCACGCTTTACGCCGCCAAAAGGTATCAACACCCATACTCAGTACTCGGTTGGCTCGATCATAGGTCGGGGCTATATCGTTAAACATTGATACAATTTTTTCTTGACGATCCACTTTGTCCCTTTATACATCGAGGGAACTCATCCCACTCGACTACGCTAACGCTGGGTTTTCTTCGGCAAAAAACCCACACAAGTCTACGTGCTTTACTATATTATTGTTTTTTCTTCATCCAAAGGATAATATTATCAGTGATTTTAGCGTGCACTACCTCAAAATTCTCTTGCACTGAACCAAGACTTTGGGATCCTCCACCGAGTTTAGTTGCAATGTAACTAAGATACCAATTGCACACATTGCGACTCTCATCAAACATCCCAGCCCCCCCCTCGATCATTATGAGGCGATACTCTTTGATTCGCTCGAACGTGGAGTCGATAAAAACCTGACGCTTAGGTACAGTAAACAACGGAATCGTCCTATCGAAATCATCTTGATGCGAATAGATCAACACGTCAGGGGCTTTTCCACCAACCAAACGAGCATCGAGCGTCGGCCGATCGATCCGCACCGTATTTCCACCTATGACAATCAAATCGCAACGATCACGAAGGGCGTGGAGATGCTTGCGGGAGCTTTCTGAGCTGATAATACCTTTATCAATCGTCCCATCGAGGCGTTGCGCCCATTTAAAAAACACAAAAGGGTTGCTTTGCCACTGTATAAACGGTTCTAATAGTTTTTGCCCCTCAGATTCCATGATGCCAAAAGTGCATTTAACCCCTGCATTTTCGAGGATTTTACCTCCGTTTGCCGCTTCAGGATTGGGATCGCTGCACGCGATAAAAACCTCTTTGATCCCCAAATCTCGGATCAATAGTGCGCATGAGGGGGTTTTACCGCTATGAGAACACGGCTCCAGCGTCACTACTATCGATACAGTTTTAAACACGTCATTATGATGAACTCTGAGATAATTGTGTATTTCGTAAGAATCGTCACATTGCGCCAGCGCTGTATCACCGCTGAGCAGTGTGTAGGCATCCCGCAATGCATACACTTCAGCATGAGGACCACCTGCGATTTTATGAGCACCGATGGAGATAATTTCCCCCTTCTCACCCATACAAACAGCACCCACGGCAGGATTTGGAAAGGTGAGAAGCTGATAATCCCACGCCACATTAATGGCTTGGATCATGGCGTGATGAGCGGCAGTATTCATTACCACTCGAAGTAGGTTTTCGCCTTGCTGATAGAGCGGAAAGGGACGCTGTGCATCTCCCCCTCTTTGGTTTTGATGGTAACCTCGTCGTTTGCGACCGACACCAGCTCCCCTTCGAATTTTTCTTTATTGACAGTTGAAAAAACCACTTTTTCACCGACCGATTGGGCAAAATGGTCCAACGTTTTAAGACGACGCTCGATCCCAGGACTGCTCACTTCCAAACGGTACTCTCCACTCACTGGCGGAGTAACGTCCAAAAGCGGAGAGATCAAATGGGTCGCTTCGACGCATTGATCCAAACTCACCCCACCAGGAGCGGTGACGCTGACACGAAAAATCGTATTTTCGTTTTCATTCATGATCGCCGTATCGTACAACGATAAGCCGATCGATTCTACCATTTTTTTGATATCGCTCTCAAGACTCATCTTTTTTCTCCTTAGCGATTTGGGCGAATAATGCCTCAATATTCTTGCTCCGCTCCAGCATGTCATCAAACACAAATGTCAATCTAGGGGAGCGAAACCACCCTTGATCCTTCATGCAGTACTCTTCGATAATAGGACGCGCTTTTTCGAGCAGTTTGAGAAATGCGTTTCTCTCTTCTAGGGTATAATCGTGCGGATCGAGATAGACTTTGGCATCGCTACGACCGCGAGAACAATGGACATCGATCACATCCACCTCACGCACACGAGCGTCGGAGAGCTGGCTGATCGCTTCGGGGATCAACTCTTTGAGAATCGATTCAGTCCGTTTGAGTTTGATTTGTGCCGGTGTCACAGGGATACTTTTTTCTCAATTTTGGTAAAGGTCTCGATGACGTCGCCTACTTTGACATCGGTATAACCGTTAAGGACAACACCACACTCAAACCCTTTGGTAACCTCTTTGACATCGTCTTTGAAACGGCGGAGCGAAGTGAGATCACCCTCATGAATAACAACGCCATCACGAATAACGCGAACCATTCCGCCACGAACAAGTTTGCCATCGACCACCACACATCCGGCGATCATTCCGCCACCCTTCGTCATTGGAAAGGTATCGCGTACTTCGGCTTGCCCTGTATTCTCTTCATGGAATTGTGGCGCCATCATGCCAGTAAGCATCGCTGTAATATCATCAATCAATTGATAAATGATTGAGTAGGTTTTAATCTCTACGCCGTATTGTTTTGCCAACGCATTGACATTACCGGTCGGGCGGACATTGAAACCGAGCAATACACAGTTTTCGCTGTTATTGACCAAGGAAACATCATTTTCGGTGATTCCACCGACACCTGCTGATATAACATCCACTTTAACTTCTTCGTTACGTAGTTCAGCAAGAGAGCTTTTGATCGCCTCAAGGGAACCGTGAACGTCGGTCTTAAGAACCACTTTAAGGGTTTTCAAACGCCCTTCGGCAATCAATGAGCTCAACTCATCAAGGGTGGTTTTCGTACTGTGAGAAAGCTCACGGTGACGATCATATTCGGCACGTTTTTGGGCAATTTCTCGCGCCTCTCTATCACTTGCCATCGCCATCATCACTTCACCAGATGGCGGCACATCACTCAATCCCACAACCACTGCCGTTTGACTTGGTCCGATTTTTTGGAGGTGCGCTTTACGATCGTTGATAAGTGCACGAACACGCCCATAAGCGCTTCCACACACAATGTTGTCCCCGACACTCAATGTCCCGTTTTGAACGATGACGGTAGCTACTGGTCCGCGCCCTTTTTCAAGAGCACTTTCGACGACCACCGCTTTGGCCATCGTATTAGGGTTGGCTCTGAGCTCCATCATTTCAGCTTGAAGCAAGATAGTCTCAAGCAGATCATCGATCCCTGTCATCGCCTTTGCCGATACGCCGACAAACTCAATATCTCCGCCCCACTCGACAGGATTAAGACCCAGTTCTGCCATTTGGGCCTTGACCATGTCGGGATTTGCACCCGGTTTGTCCATTTTGTTGATCGCTACAATGACAGGAACTTTTGCCTCTTGGGCATGTTTTACAGACTCGCGTGTTTGCGGCTTTACACCATCATCTGCCGCAACGACGATAACAATAATATCGGTCAACTGAGCACCGCGAGAACGCATTGCGCTAAATGCCTCATGCCCAGGGGTATCCAAGAACGTAATCAGTTTGCCATGCTGTTCTACCGAATAGGCACCGATATGCTGAGTAATCCCCCCTGCTTCACCGTGTGCAACTTTGGCATTACGGATCGCATCAAGAAGGGATGTTTTACCGTGGTCGACATGTCCCATGATCGTAATAACTGGAGGACGCTCTTGCATATCTTTATCGTCGATTGTCGCCTCTTCGTACATCTCTTCGAGATTAAACGCATCTTTCGGATCAATAGTAGTCACTTCGACACCAAATTCGCTCGCCAAAATTTCGATTTCGTCACGCCCTAGAAAATCGTTTTTGGTGACCATCATTCCGAGGTTGAAGAGAATTTTAATCACTTCAGAGAGCGGCTGGCGTACTTTTTCAGCAAACTCGTAAACACGGATATCCTCAGGAATCTCAACGTGGGTTACTGCCTCTTCTTCTTTGACATCACGGGTGTATTTTTTACGCGCTTCTCGGGAAACTTGACGAGGCTTGTTTTTGTTGGCCCCCTGCTTTTTGCCCGAATTACGTCCAATCGGTTTTTTCTCTTTTGGTTTTTTCTCTTCCTCTTCTGGTTCAAAGTTGGCGCTTAAATCGCTGAAATCGAGAAGGACAACCTGCTCATCTTCGTAATCCATAGAGACATCAGAGATTCCACCATCGAAAATATCGAGCTTGACCCCCTGAACTTTCTTTTGTGCTGGAGTATTGTTTTGTCCTTTTTTGGTACGTTTTGCTTCAAGCTCGCGTTGCACCTCTTCACTGAGTTTCCCATAACTTGAAACAAATGAACCTGTTTGAGGTGTTGATGGCACAACGTACTCCTCCTCAACTGGACGTTTTTTCTTGACAATTTTAAGACCCGATCGTTTAGGAGCTTCTTGATCTGCACTAATCTCTTCATTCGTCTCTTCACTGATTACATTTGGTTGAGTCGCTACTACGCTTTTAACGACCGGAGTGGCTGCAACTGGGGTCTCTTCGACTATAGATGCTTTCGATGAAGATTTCGGTGCACTACTCTCAGTCGATGCACCACTCATGATATAGTTCATGATTTGCTCAGCTTCTTCAATCGAAACCGAACTTGAGGCAGTCTTTACATTAAGCCCCATCGCGACTGCTTTATCTACTACCTCTTTTGAATTGATCCCCAATTCTTTTGCAATCTCATGAACTCTTACTTTATCCATCATTAACGATGATCTCCTTTAACCGATTCATTAACGCCACATGCGCACCGTTTTTACATTGCCGCGCCAATTGACTCGGCGTTTTTTTGGTCTCAACACACTCAAGACACAGATAGAAACTTCGTCCCTCGCCCGTGTGAGGCTCTAACATACCCTCTTTGCATTGGAGGCGTAAAAGCTTCGATTGTTCAAAACGTTCACGACAAACCACACACATGCGTATAGGGTAATTTGTATTTCGAGCCATTATATCTAAAAGTTTCTTTCATTTTTATTGTTTCACGCCTATGTGTCAAAGCCTCATAGACTACGCCAACACTGGGTTTTCTTTAGCAGAGCACCTGCACTTGGTTTTATTTATCGCTCAACGACGAGACCATCGTTATCGAAACTTAAAATTTTTACATCAAAATCACCAAATTCCGATTTTAATTTATCGGCGAGCATTTGCGCATCTTGATCATACACCATATTAAAAAAAGTCGATCCGCTTCCCGATAACGTCGACATCAAAGCTCCATTATCATACGCTATTTTTTGAATAGCAAAGAGTTCGGGAAGCATTTTCATTCGCACTTTTTGGTGAAATCGATCTTGGGTAGCGAGGCGAAGCATCTCCCAATCTTCATTGAAAAATGCTCCTACCGTCACGGCCGTGTGGGAGAGATTAAACACAGCATTCTCTTTACTGTACGATTTGGGCAAGGTTGTCCGCGATTTAACAGTAGAGATCGGTTTATTCGGGATCACAACAACCGCTTTGAGATAATCGGGGAGATGTTTTTGTTGCGAAAATACTTTTTGTTTCTCGACCATCGCCGAATTAAACCCTCCCATCACCGCAGGAGTAATATTATCAGGATGAGATTCGTACACAAGCGCATGATTTAGGATGCGCCGTTTGGAAACTTTTACCCCTGCCGCTTCATGGGCACAGCTAATCGCGCTGACAATGACCGCCGAAGAGCTACCAAGTCCGCGAGACATCGGGATTTGGTTGTAAAACGTAAATTTAAAATTTTGCCGTTTTTGAGTCAGACGACGATAATGTTCGTTAAAAATACTCACAAATAGGTTATTCCCTTTGAGGCGAGGGTTGTTTTCCCCCTCCCCTTTGATGGAAACGGCAAAAAAACGTGAGGGAGTCAACTCCACTTGGTTTCGCAAATCGACGGCTAAGCCTAAAGAATCAAATCCCGGTCCTAAATTCGCACTCGTTGCAGGTACACTAACGAACAAACAGCTTCCTTATCCTACGGCATCAATCCCATAGTAAGGGAGATTGTCCGCATCAAAATTTTGATAATCGATGGTTTGGGGGAGTTCAAAGGCAACCGTCTGAGGAGAGACAATCGGCAATAACTCAATCGTAGAGCTATTTTTAACAAAATAGAGCTTTCCGTATGCTTTGATGGGGCTATTTTGGTTAAAAAAGAAGGCATCCGTTGCCAAAAGGGGAATTTTGAGGGTAATACTGAGGGTTTTGAGAAACAGATAGGTCACCTTGATCCCCATAAAACTCCCAGGTCCTTTGGCGTAAATCAAATGATTAAAGGTATATCTTTGAAGCAATCCTTCAAAAATATCGGCCAACACCTCTGAACTCATCCCCTCGGAGCGTATCTCTTCGACGAGTCTCCCCTCCTCATAAATCCCCACAAGTACAGGAGAACCATGAGCAATGACTATGGCATCATGCATACGCTTTTGCTAGCTCTCTAGACTCGGCGGTTGCGAGTTCAACAACTTCATAATTGGCAGGATCTTCAAGTAGTGCCAAAGTCAATTTGTGGTTCAAATCATGGCTTCCTGCGAACGCTTCATAATTGCCGATAAAATTCATCCCGATCAACGACATATCGCCGATCGCGTCGAGAATTTTATGGCGGACGAACTCATCACCAAAGCGGAGCCCTTCGGGATTGAGCACTTTTTTATCATCCAAAACGACCGCATTTTCCAAACTTCCACCGAGGGCAAGCCCTTTGGAGCGGAGATACTGAACCTCATGGACAAAACCAAAAGTTCGTGCTCGTGCGATCTCTTTTTTGTAGTTCTCTTTGGTAAACACCAAGACGTAGCTTTGTTTATCAATAATGGGATGGGAAAACTTGATCGTAAAATTGTAATTCATATCATTAGAGGGGATCAGTTTGACGTATTTATCCCCCTCTTGGACCATAACCTCTTTTTTGATCCGCATGATTTTTTTCGGCATATCTTGCTGAACAATCCCCGCATCTTCGAGAAGCATGCAAAAGCTCATGGATGAGCCATCCATGACAGGAACTTCATCCGCATCGACAACAACACGGAGGTTATCAATACCGTATGCATAAATCGCAGAGAGTAGATGCTCGATCGTTGAAATCGTCACCCCCTCACGCCCAATGACGGTCGCCATTTTGGTATCGACGACATTAGCAGGGATGAGTGGGATCGATACCCCAGCGTCACTACGGTAAAAAACAATACCACTGTTCACCCCCAATGGCTCAAGACGAAGCTTTACTGGTGAACCACGGTGCAATCCGATCCCTACCAGTTCGACATTTTTGCCAATCGTTGTCTGCATCATCTCATCTTCCTCATTCGCCACCGGCTATCTGATGTAAATTATACCGTTTTTAACGTTGATTGATTGTGAATTTAGCACTCTCGATCACACTGGTGATGTTGTCATAAATCCATTTAGCATCCATCCACTCTTCTGGACGAACTTCGATCCCTTGTACCAAAACACCAAAATGAAGATGATCTCCCATCGCGTATCCGCTCATACCCGTTTTGGCAATCTGTTGGGACGGCGCTACTGTATCTTTCTCTTGAACGTGAATTTCCGAACAATGTCCATAGAGAGTATACAATCCAAAACCGTGGTCAATAATCGGCAAGTTACCATAAATGCCATTTTCTTGGGAGAACACTACTTTACCACCGTTGGATGACGAAATCGGTCCCATGGCAACACTAGCCAAATCAAGCCCCATATGATACGCATTCGAAATATTTTGCTGCCCTTTATAGCTATAGATACGGTGATCTCCGAAATCGGCCACTTTTTGCCCGTTTACAAGGGGATAAAACGGCGCGGGATTAAAGTCGGTAATCATGTTTTTAGAGACTTTAGAGGTGATATCATGGATCACTTTTTCATTCTCCGCACGCACTTGTTCATTGATAATACGAAATTGTTCCAACCGATCGTCTACACCAGCCGTTTGCTCATAAACATTCGCAAGTTCGGCAATTTTACCGTCCAAAAACGCATCGCTAAGTTCGATATTGGAGACACGATAGGCATGATCTTTCAGACGGAGAGGGATGGTGCTTTTTGTCTCATTTCCAGCATAATCACGTGCCACGACGACAGCACTAAAGGTTTGCTCCTGTACCGGCCAAGCGAGTAACGACGCGTAGTACCCATTTTTCATGAATGGCTGCGCGATAAACGTTTTACCAAAATTGGTCTTGATCGTCACGCTTTTCATATGGGCATCTTCTGCTTCAAAAATAACGATTGCCGATCCCCCCTTTTGGATTTTATACGAATTGGCAACAATCGATACTACCGGACGGCGTTGATCGATCACCAAAGTGAACTCTTCGTTATAGGTATTCCCCATAAACAGACCCCACAAACTGTTATCGGTCGCTTCGATTTTGAGCGTTACCGAAGCGGCTTCGACACGTCTAACCCCTTTTGGAGGGAGAACTGTAAATGTTTTTTTTGCTTCGCGCGAAGGAGTATTCTCTTCAACGACAATCCACTCATCATGTGGTGTTGCTATGGTTGCCTTAAACGATTTTAATCCGCTTTGATCCTCTACTGAAACTAAGATAGGATCTTTAAAATTCCAATACCCCTCATGACTTAATGTCACTTTGGGATCTACACGCTCAAATATCGGTGAAAATGCCATAAATCCTATTGCACCCAATACGATAGCTGCCAATATCCATCCAATCATTCCCGAACCGTTACGGCCTCTTCTCACACCAACTCCTTTAATATCATCCTCATCATCTCCTCTACAACCATTGAACTATTCTCTTGTTTTAGCCTTCCACCAGCACGTTTTATATGTCCGCCGCCACCAAAGTGCTCCATCACCTCAGAAGCATTGATGCTCCCATCGGTATGAAGCGATATTTTAACCCCTCCGTGCGGATGTTCCAACACCATGATTGCCGCTTTGACACTCCGCATTCCCAGTGCTTGATCGAGCACTTTTTTGCATTCAAAGAGACTCGCACCACTCTCTTCCATCAAAGCACGCGAAACATCGAACCGTGCAAGCTGCCCATTTCCAAAGAGTTTCATCTCTTTGAGCAGTACCCCCTTGATTCGAAGCGATGAGAGAGAAGCTCTTTGAAAAAGCCACTCAACACACAGCCGATGATCGGCACCTGCTTGGATCAATGAACGTGCCATATCAAAGGTTTTGGCACTACACTCTGAATCGCTAAAACATTTTGAGTCATCCAATAACCCTGCATAAAGGGAAAGTGCAATTTTATCATTGATTTTTATATCATTGGCAACAAAAAAATCATAAACAACTTCGGTCGTACTGATCGCCGACGTATTGATGATATTCACCACCCCGTAAAAATTGTTGCTTTGATGGTGATCGATATTGATCAACGGGATATTTTTTTCGATCCCGATCCGCCCATTACTGCCACAATCAAAGCTGATCATACAATCGCCATCTTCGGGAAACCGATCGGTCAGTTTCTCACTCCACGGCAAAAACCTCAAATTCGGATGGATCTCTTTGGAGACACAAAAAAGGGTGATTTTTTTGTTCAAACGGAGCAAATAGGAGTAAAAAGCACACGCTGAACCCAAAGAATCGGCATCGGGATTTTTATGAGCAATCAACACAATATGTTGCGATTGCTCGATTAATGTTAACGGCATGAATCTCTCTATGGCTGCCTACTTTAGGCAAAATATTCCGATTATACCCTTTTTCTTATCATTTTAAGAAAAAATATTTTCATCGGCATCTTTTTTCTTGTGCACCATCAATATGCACAGGACAAATGCTGCCGCTTCGGGAC
>JACXUF010000179.1 GCA_014764105.1 Sulfuricurvum sp.
CCCCTCACTATTGTGATTCCCGCATTTGTGATCAGTGAATTGAAGACGGCGTTTGAGATCGGCTTTTTGCTCTTTTTACCGTTTCTCGTCATCGATATGGTCGTTGCATCGATTTTGATGTCGATGGGGATGATGATGCTTCCGCCGGTTATGATCTCGATGCCGTTCAAGATATTGGTCTTTGTGATGGTGGATGGGTGGAATCTCCTTATAGGCAACCTGATTGCCAGTGTTAAATAGAGAAAAAGGTTTAATTCGTGCAATGTAAGTATTTTGGTCTCTGTGGTAGCTGTCGCGATTATGAAGAGGGGTATGAGGGTCAACTTAACCACAAAATATCTGCAGTCAAAGAGATGTTTAAACCTTTCTATCGGGGTGGCTTATTTGTAGCCAAATCACCAGAAGAGTACTACCGGTCTCGTGCCGAGTTTAAAATCTATCATGATGACGAAGGGATGAGTTACGCGATGAGTCGTCTGGATCGCCAGGGGGCAGTGAAAATTGAACGGTGCAGTATCGTCTCTCCCCATATCGCAAATGTTATGGAGAAGCTTCTTCCTCAAATCACCGATTTAGGGATGGCTCATAAGCTGTTCGGTATCGATTTTTTGACCTCGGACGATGGGGAGATAGTGATCAGTATGCTTTACCATAGAGTGCTCAATGAAGAGTGGAAAGCAAAAGCGTTCAAACTCGAAAAAAGTCTCGGCGTGCATGTCATCGGGCGGAGCCGAAAACAAAAGATTGTTGTGAGTCAGGATTATGTGACTGAAAAATTGCAAATTTCGGGTCGCGAATATCGTTATGTCTATATCGAAAATAGTTTTACCCAACCCAATCTCAGAGTGAACGAGCAAATGATCGAATGGTCCCTCTCTCAACTGGACAATATTGGCGGTGATCTTCTTGAACTCTATTGCGGTGCCGGTAATTTTACAATCCCTTTTGCGACCAAATTTGAACGGGTATTGGCAACCGAAATCTCCAAAGCCTCTATCCATGCTGCCAAGCAGAATATGGCTCTCAATGGTGTAGAGAATATCGAGTTCGTCCGTCTATCCGCCGAAGAGTTTACCCAAGCGCTCGATGGGGTGCGGGAATTTCATCGTCTTGAGGGGTTAAAGGTGTCTGAATATCACCTCAAAACCCTCTTTGTCGATCCTCCGCGTGCGGGGTTGGGGGGGGAGCCGTGTGCATTTGCCTCACGGTTCGATCATCTCCTCTACATCTCCTGTAATCCTGAAACATTGTTGAGGGATTTAGAGATACTCTCTCGAACGCATACTGTTGATGCGATGGCGGCATTTGATCAATTTCCCTATACCCCCCATTTGGAGATGGGTGTGAAGCTAACCAAAAAAGGGTTGACGCACTAGAATGCGAAGTGATTTAAAAAAAGGGGATCAAACGTTATTAATATCCATCATAGGGGAGTTTTGCCTCTTTCCACCCGAACATAAATCCGTTATCGAGGTTGTAGGCCTTGATCCCCTCTTTGGCGAGGATATTTGCCGCCGCTTTTGAACGCGGTCCGCTACGACATACGAGAATAACAGCATCTGTATTGCGTAGTTTCATCGCTTTCATAACATCATTAACGAAGTTTTTGTTGAATACTTCTTTGGCATCGTAAAGTTTTTGAACCTCGATATGCCCTTTGGGTTTGTCGGTTTTGAGCTCGAATTCGGCACTTTTGACCCGCTCTTCTACCGATTTGGGGATATAGGTCCACTCGAATGCGGGGATATTAATAAACCCTTCACCGTGTCCAGTGTAGATGAATTCGAGAGTTGTGCGTACATCCACGATAATCGCTTCCCCCTTTTTTTGCATCTCGTGAGCCTCGGCAGGTGTGAGATCCCCCTCATAGATGTCATCACCATGGAGTGCTAGACATGTGAGGAGAATGAATAGTATTTTATTCATTTGATTATCCTTTGAAAATTGTGGGGATGATTGTATCCTAAGAACTTTACACAAAGATGAAAAGAATATG